>CAYMXX010000022.1:0-8746 GCA_964394545.1 uncultured Clostridium sp. | reverse complement strand
GGTTCAAATTTTTTATTAGAAGGAGCAGGAAAAAGAATTTTAATTGACTGTGGTCTTTATCAAGGTAAAGCAGCAGAAGAAAGAGAAAACTATGAAGATTTTGCATACAATGTAAGCGACATAGATTATTTACTACTAACACATGCACATATAGATCATTCAGGAAGAATTCCAAAACTATATGTAGAAGGATATAGAAATCCAGTAATTGCAACAAAAGCAACATGTGATTTATGTTCAATAATGCTTCCAGATAGTGGACATATTCAAGAACAAGAAAACGAATGGCAAAATAGAAAAAGAAAAAGAAAAGGACTTCCAGAATTACCACCACTATATACAGCTCAAGATGCTATGGAATGTTTAAAAATATTTAAACCAGTAAAATATGATGAAATAATAGAATTATCACCAGAAATACATGTAAGATTTAATGATGCTGGACATATGCTTGGTTCTAGCATTATAGAAGTATGGATAAACGAAGCTGGAGAAGAAAAGAAAATAGTATTTTCAGGAGATTTAGGAAATAGTGACATGCCACTTTTAGATTCTCCAACAATGATAGAAACAGCAGACTATTTAGTTATGGAATCTACATATGGAGGAAGACTTCATATAAGGAACGACGAAAAAGCTGAACTATTTTTAAATATAGTAGCAGAAACACTAGATAAAGGTGGAAATGTAGTAATACCATCATTTGCAGTTGGAAGAACACAAGAAATTCTATATGAGCTAAATAATTTAAAAGAACATAGAACTGATGAAGAATTTTTAGAAAAATACGAAAAATTAATGAAAGCACCTGTTTTTGTAGATAGTCCACTTGCAATATCTGCAACACAGATATTTAGACAAAACACCGAACTATTTGATGAAGAAGTAAGAAAACAAATAGAAAGTGGAGACAATCCATTAGAGTTCCCAGGACTACAATTTACACAAACAGCAGAAGAATCAAAAGCATTAAATGAAAACACAACACCATCAATAATAATATCAGCTAGTGGTATGTGTGAAGTAGGAAGAATAAAACATCACTTAAAACACAATTTATGGAATCCAAATAGTACTATACTATTTGTTGGTTATCAAGCTCCAGGAACATTAGGAGCAAAGCTAGTTTCGGGAGAAAAGAAAGTAAAAATATTTGGCGAAGAAGTAGCTGTAAATGCAAGAATAGAATATATAGAAGGATATTCAGGACACGCAGATCAAGAAGGACTTTTAAATTTTGTATATTCATTCATAACAAAGCCAAAACACATATTCTTAGTACATGGTGAACCAGAAGGACAAAAAGAACTAAAACAAAAATTATTAGAAACAATAGACATACCAGTAACAATACCAGAATATGGAGAAGATTACAAATTAGATGATAAAATATCAGTACAATCAAAAGTTAATATGTATGATAAACACAGATACTTAAGACTAGAAGTAATAGACAGACTAACAACATTAAAAGAAGAATTAGAAGATATGAGCTCAATGATTAAAGACGACATATTTGATGAAGATAAAAAAGACGAAGAAATAATAAAAATAAACGAAAAGATAAAAGAATTAGAACAACAAATAGTAAAAACTATTTCGTAAATTGTTAAGGAGATACAAATGGAAAAATATTATAATGATGCAATAATAGGAAACAAAGAAATAACAGCAAGTTATACAAAAAAAGGAGAATTACTAAGAGTATTTTATCCAAATACAGATTACAGACAATTTGTAGATTTCTTTCATGCAGGAGTAAAAATAAATGATTCAAATATGATTTATTTACATGACGATATAAACAATCAATATGAACAATATTTTACAGAAGATACAAACATATTAAACACAAATATATTAAACACATATTTTGAATTAAATATTTTACAAACAGATTTTGCATGTATAAATAAAAATGTAATAGTAAAAAAATACAAATTTAAGAACAAAAACAATATAGATTTAAATGTAAGTTTTATAATACATTCAGCATTACTTACAAACGACAATAACCAAGTAAGTGGATATTACATTAATAACAGTTTAGTACAATATATGCATGATTATACATTTACAATTTGCTCAAACAGCAAAGTAAAAGCTTCACAAATAAATAACAATGAAGCAAATATAGAAAATGGAGTAATTTGGGACAAAGACTATATAGGAATGTCAAAAGATTCAAGCATTTGTTATGATTTGGGAATATTAAAACCAAATGAAGAAAAAGAATTAAATATATATATAACAGTTTCACATGGCTCATCAATAAAAGAAATAGAAACAAAAATTGCAGAAACAAAAAACATAGATGCAAAAAAAGAATTAGATAAAGCAAAAAAATATTGGGAAAAATATGTAAAAGAGCATGACACAATAAAACTTCCAGAATCTAATACAAAATATATGAAAAAATTAGAAAAAATATATAAAAGAACCATACTTCTTTATCCATTACTTACAAATGAATTAACAGGAGGAATATCGGCAGCAGTAGAAATAGATGAAAACAGAACAAAATGTGGAAGATATTCATATTGCTGGCCAAGAGACGCAATATTTATAACAAATTCATTAGATATTCTAGGAATGACAAAAGAAACAGAAAAATACTACAAAACTTTTTGCAAAATGACACAAAGTAAAAACGGTATGTGGGAACAAAGATTTTATACAGATGGAAGTTTAGCACCTTGTTGGGGTTATCAAATAGACGAAACAGCAAGTGTAATATATGGAATTTATAATCACTACGAACATACAAAAAATGAGAAATTCTTAAAAGATACATTAAGAATGAGCGAAAATGCAATAAAATTCCTAAAAAAATATGTACAAAATGTATTAGACGGAAAAGAAGAAGAATATAAAAGTTATGACCTGTGGGAAGAAAACGAAGGAATACACACATATTCACTTGCAACAATATTCTCAAGCTTTGATGCAATGATAAAAATATATGAAATAGTAAAACCAGAATTTGAAAAAAACAGATTAAAAATAGAAAAAATAGAAAAAGAAACAGAAATATTAAAAAAGTATTTAGTAGAAATAAAAGATTACATATTAAAAAATTTATATGATAACAATAAAAAAACATTTATAAGAAATAAAGATCAAAAAATGGATATAAGCCTATTGGGATTAGTTACACCATTTAAAATAATAGCTCCAAAAGAAAAGAAAATGTTAAACACATTGGAAAAAATAGAACTAACTTTAAGAACATATACAGGAGGATATTTAAGATACGAAGGAGACAACTATGCAGGGGGAAATCCTTGGGTAATAGCAAACTTATGGATGGCAGAATATTGCTTAGAGGCAGGAAACAAAAAGAAAGCAAGAGAATGTTTTGAATTTGTTATAAAAACAGCAACAGAACATGGATACTTAGCAGAACAAATAGACAATAGTACAATGCAATCAAAATGGGTAATAGGACTTGGATGGTCACACGCAATGTTTATAGATGTACTTCAAAAATTATACAAATAAAAACAAATATTGGGGGTTAAAGAAAGGAATAAAATGCAGAAAAATACCCCAAAGAAAAGAAAACAAATAAGATTAAAAGAATATGATTATTCAACTCCAGGATATTATTTTATAACAATATGCACACAAAACAGAAAAGAAATATTATCAAAATTTAACAAGAATATATTAAAACAAAATGAAAACACTGTAGGGGCGGACGACCCTGTCCGCCCGAAAAGACAAAATTATAATGCAGAAGAAAAATTAAAATTAACACCAATAGGGATAATTGTTGAACAATGCTGGAAAGAAATAGATAAAATATACGATAATGTTAAAACAGATGAATTTATTATTATGCCAAATCATATACATGGGATAATAATTTTAAATGGGCGGACAGGGTCGTCCGCCCCTACAAAAAATTATGCAAGGATTTAAATCTGTTACAACAAGAAAATGCTTTAAATATAATTACAAACAAATCTGGCAACGAAATTATTATGAACACATTATTAGGAACGAAAAAGAATATTACAAAATAATCGAATATATAAGAAACAATCCTGTTCAATGGGAAGAGGATGAATATTTTAATTAAAGGAGAATTATATGGCAAAACCAAGCACAGTTTTTGTTTGCAGTAATTGTGGAAATGAATCTTCTAAATGGTTTGGAAGATGTCCAGCCTGCAATGAATGGAATACTTGTTATGAGGAAAAAGTTAATTTAAAATCTAATGGAAAATCTGGAACTAAAAAAACAGCAACAACAATAAAACTTGATGATGTAAAAAAACAAGACATTATCAGAACTAAAACAGGTTTTGAAGAATTAGATAGAGTATTGGGAGGAGGACTTGTTAAAGGTTCTCTAACTTTGCTTGGAGGAGAACCTGGAATTGGTAAGTCTACTTTAATTTTACAAATATGCGATAAAATTAAAGGAGAAGGACAAGTTTTATATGTATCTGGAGAAGAGTCAGCTCAGCAAATAAAAATAAGAGCAGATAGACTTGGAATAAAAAATAACGATATTGTATTTTTAGGAGAAACAGACATAGATATAATAGAAGATGCAATTGTAAAAACAAATCCAAAATTAGTTATAATAGACTCTATACAAACTATGTATTCAGATGAAATAACATCAGGACCAGGAAGCGTTAGCCAAGTAAGAGAAATAACCTCAAGAATAATGAAAATGTGCAAACAAGAAGAAATTACAACAATAATAATAGGACATGTTACTAAAGATGGAAATATAGCAGGACCAAGAGTATTAGAACATATGGTAGACACAGTACTATATTTAGAAGGAGAAAGATATTTTGCATATAGAATTTTAAGAGGAGTAAAAAATAGATTTGGTTCTACAAATGAAATTGGAATGTTTGAAATGAACGATGTAGGTATGTGCGAAATTGATAATCCATCCTCTGTATTACTATCAGAAAAGAATGAAAACGTAGCAGGTTCAATTGTTGTAGCAAGTATAGAAGGAACAAGACCAATACTTATAGAATTACAAGCACTAACTGCAACAAGTGTATTTGGAATGCCAAGAAGAACTGCAAATGGTATAGATTATAATAGATTAACGTTATTAATTGCAGTGCTAGAAAAAAGAACAGGATTACCACTTGGAAATCAAGATGTATACTTAAATATAGTTGGGGGAATAAGAATAAATGAACCAGCACTAGACTTGGGAATAATTCTTGCAGTAAGTTCTAGCTTTAAAAACATACCAATACCAAATGATGTAATTGCAATAGGAGAAGTAGGATTAACCGGCGAAGTAAGAAGCGTAAATCAAATAGAAAAAAGAATAAGAGAGGCAGAAAAATTAGGATTTAAAAAATGTATAATTCCAGAAAGCAATAAAAAACTATTGAAAGATATGTACAAATTAGATATAATAGGTGTGCAAAATATTTCTGAAGCAATGAGATGTTTAGAATTAAAAAAGTAAAGTATAAGAGGTGATAACTTGGCAGAGAAAATAAAAAATGATGAGGAATTAATCAATATACTTAAGATTATAGCTCCAGGTACTTTATTTAGAGAAGGATTGGACAACATATTAAAAGCAAAAACAGGTGCTTTAATTATAATTGGAGATACAAAAGAAGTTTTAGATTTAGTAGATGGAGGCTTTAGAATTGATGAAGAATATACTCCTGCTAGGTTATATGAACTTGCAAAAATGGATGGTGCAATAGTTTTAAGCAAAGACTTAAAAAGAATTCTTTTAGCAAATACACAAATTATACCATCACCAAAAATATTAACACAAGAAACAGGAACAAGACATAGAACAGCAGAGCGTACAGCAAAACAAACAGGAGAACTTGTTATAAGTATATCTCAAAGAAGAAACATAATAACAGTTTTTAAAGGTGACTTTAGATATACAATAGAAGACACTAGTAAGATTGTAACAAAGGCAAACCAAGCACTACAAACATTAGAAAACTATAAAAGAGTTTTTGATACAAAACTAAAAGTATTAAATGAATATGAATTTAATGATATTGTTACATTAGATAATGTAATTACATGTATACAAAGAGCAGAAATGGTAAATAGGGTAGCAGAGCAAGTAAAACGTTCAATATATGAATTAGGTGCAGATGGTGTTCTAGTAAAAATGCAATTAGAAGAGCTAATAGAAGATTTACCACAAGAAGAATTATTAATAATAAAAGATTATATAGCACCAAGTAGAAGATTATTACCAGATAAAATATTACAAAACATACAAGCATGTTCACAAAGTGAATTAATGCAAGCAGAAATTATTGCTAAACTTTTAGGATATGAACAATTTGATAACTATGAAGAAGTGGCAGTATATACAAGAGGCTACAGAATTTTAAATAAAATACCAAGAATGCCAAACAGTATAGTTACAAACTTGGTAAAAACATTTAAATCTTTCCAACACATTCTACTTGCAGATGTAGATAAACTAGACGAAGTAGAAGGAATAGGCGAAGTTAGAGCACGAACGATAAAACAATCATTAAGAAGAATGCAAGAACAATTTGTGTTTGACAACTTAATGATTTAAAGAGGTGAAAAATTTGAAAAATAAAAATTCTGAAAAAGGAATTACAATAGTTGCATTAGTCTTAACAATTATTATACTTTTAATATTAGCTTCTACTGCAGCATATACAGGAATAGAATCATACAATAAAGCAGAACAAATAAAGTTTGTGTCACAAATGCAATTAATTCAAGCAAAAGTAGATGAGTTAGTACAGGATAAAGAATTTGATTCTAGTAATATAGGAAAAGAATTAACAGAAGACCAAAAATCAATATTAAGTACTGCTAATGAAAATGATGAAATTACAACAGAATATAGTGAAGAAAATACAAATATAAAATATTTCACAAAAGATGAACTAAGTAAAGTATTTAATATAGATAATGTAGATGAAGATATAATTATAAATTTTAAAACAAGAGAAGTTATAAGTACAGTTGGATTTGAATATAAAGGAACTACATATTATACACAATATAAATTACCAGAAGGACAACAATTAATTCAATATGAAGAGCCAACTACAACACTTGATTTTACATATTCAAAAATTCCACAAGATTTGTCTTTAGTAATAAGTATAACAGGAGTAAAAAGAGGCAAAGAGATAATATCAAAAGATTTATTAAAATATGAATTATGGAAAAAAGATTCAACAACAACCTACCAATATTCAAAAGAAATAAATCCAGATGAAATTTTAATTTCACAAGCAGGAGAATATAAAATAAAAGTTACTGATAATTTAGGTACAGAAAAAGAAGAAGAGGTTATTGTAAAACTAACTAATCCACCAATATTAAAAAGTAATTGGGGAAGATACGTACAAACAAAGAATCCTAGTAAAGAAGATGTATTTAGTAAATTGAATAACGAAGATGCTTGGTATGATTATTCAGCTAATAACAAATTTGCATATGCATTTTATCTACAACAATATTATCTTTGGATTCCTAGATATGCAAAAAATAGTGGAGAAATAAAATTTATAAAAGGAAATTCAAACATATTTGAAGACAATACAGAAATGGATGAAAATTGGAAAGTTCCAAAAGAGTTTTCACCAAATGAAATTGAAGTTACAGGGTTCTGGTTAAAAGTAGATGGGCCCAATACTGAAGGAAAAACTATAGATGAATATTTAGAGAACATAGATAAAAACAGTATAGTTTATGTTTATGAATAAAAGGGAGGAAGCAAGATGAAAAATAAATTAACTTACAGCATAGTAGCATTAATAATAGTAATTATAATAGGAGGATTTTTAGCATACGGATATTATCAAAAAGCAACATATAAATTACAAAGACCAGTAGTTTCAATGGAAATACAAGGATACGGAACAGTAAAAATGGAATTATATCCAGATATGGCACCAAACACAGTAAAAAACTTTATAAAATTAATAAATGAAGGATATTATAATGGACTAACATTCCATAGAGTAGAAGAAAGTTTAATACAAGGTGGAGACAAACAAGGAGACGGAAAAGGAAGTACGGAATACAGTATTGATGGAGAATTTGCAAAAAATAATTATAATGAAAACACATTAAGCTTTGAAAGAGGAACAGTAGGACTTGCAAGAATGGACTATACATATTATTCATCAATAGATTCTAGCTTAATAGAAAAAGGATATAACTCTGGATGTGCACAATTCTTTATAATGGCACAAGACCAAAAAGGATATGATGGATACTATACAGCATTTGGAAAAGTAATAGAAGGAATAGAAATAGTAGATGAATTAACAAAAATAGAAACAAAAACAGAAACAAACGAAGAAACAGGAGAAACAACTACAACAACTACACCAGTAAACGCACCAGTAATAAAAAATATGACAGTAGAAACATTTGGAGTTGAATACGGAGAGCCAGAAACACATGAAGTATTTGATATAAATAGTTTCATAATGCAAAAATTATATGGAATATCACAATAAATTGTTCCAGATTTAAATACGGCTCTGTCCACCCGAAAAAAATTAAAAAAATATAAAAAAAAATCAAAATAAGTATTGACAGATTTATTAAAATCTAGTATACTTATTTTCGTCCTAAGAAATGGGCGCATAGCTCAGCTGGTAGAGCATCTGCCTTACAAGCAGGGGGTCATAGGTTCGAGTCCTATTGCGCCCACCATTTTTTTGGCCCGGTAGTTCAGTTGGTTAGAACGCTAGCCTGTCACGCTAGAGGTCGAC
>CAYMXX010000021.1:0-14523 GCA_964394545.1 uncultured Clostridium sp. | reverse complement strand
AAAACTTATTTTTGGAATAATAAAATAAGAAATAAAATAGATTCATTACAATTAAATGGAAAGCAATATACAACTATATATATGTCATTATATGGAATATCAAACTTAGAAGAAATAAGTAAAAAAATATTTATAGAAACTACGCAATTAATGGATAAAAATATGAGGAAATATATGAATGCAACAGGACAACAATCTATTCCGGAATATGCAAAAACAGGACTAGATATGGCAAATCTTTTTGGTGTAACACAAAATGGAGATAAAGTTGATTATAGTAAATTCTTTTCAACAGATGATAAAGTATTGTGCTTTGACGACTTGGAAAGAGCAAATGTAGATGTTATAGATATATTAGGTTATATAAATAACTTTGTTGAACATGACCATATAAAAACAATAATTATATGTAATGAAAAAGAATTGTCTACAAAATTAAAAAGTACAAATCTAGAAATGAAAACATTTATAGCAACATACCTTTTAGATAAAGAAGGAGATTTATCTAAAACAGACAAACCGATGGTAGAAAAAATACAAGATAAAATTGAATATGTATTTGATAAAGCAAATGATTATGAAAGAATAAAAGAAAAATTAATAGGTGAAACATTTGAATATGTTCCAGAATTTAGCTATATAATAAATGGAATATTAATGAGATATGAAAACAGCCCAGAACTAATTAGATTTTTAAGAGAAAATACAAATTATATAATATCAACATTTAATAAAAGTGGAACAAGAAATTTAAGAATTTTAAAACATGCGTTAAATGATTTTAAAAAAATATATGAAATGGTAAATAAATATTATCCAAATACAAATTATAGAGTATTACAAACAATGTTAATATTTACAATAGCAATATCTTTCGAAATTAAAGCAGGAAAAGTAACAAAAGATAAATTTGTAAATATTAAAGACAATGAAGAATACAAGTCAATATTGGTATCATCAAGGGTATTAATGGATAACAGACAATTTTATATTAAGGAATTTGACAATAACTATTATTATAACTTTAAATCAGAATATCGTTTCTTTAAATTTGTAGAAATGTATGTAAGAACAAGAATTTTTGATATGAAAACATTCAAAAAAAACATGGAAACAATAAGAAATACAGTAGATACAGAAAAACTTCCAGGCTATAAAAGATTACTTACAGAAGAGTATTGGAAAATTTCTGATGACCAATTTCCAGATGTAATAGAAGAAGTAATAGAAGATGTAAAAGCAGGAAATGTTAAATTATTAGACACAGTAAAATTGTTTATTTACTTTACTTATTTTGTAAATAAAGGATTAATAAAATATGATATTAAAACATTAAAGACAATATTTTTTAGTGGTATGAATGCTTCTGCATTAAATTCAGATTATAGTGAAAATGCAGAAAAAGAAATAGAAGGAATAATAATAGGAGAAAAAACACAAGAAATAGAAGAAATTTTAGCACATTTTTATATGTTGAATACAACATTAAAAGACAAAATGTATATAGAAAAAGCAGAAGAAATATTTAAATGTATTCCAATGAAAATGGAAATGTTTTATGAAAGATTTGATAAAGAATGTATGAATATACCAATTTTTAAATATTATGATTCATATCAAATATTTCAAAGACTTTCATGTGCTAGCAATGAAGATATAGTAGCAATAAAAGAAAAATTATTAATAAGAGCAGAAAAATATCCAAAAGAAATAGAACCAGAAATGAAAAACATGAAAAAACTAAAACAAGTTATAGAAGATTATGTAAAAGGCAAAGAAATAGGCATAAAAATAGTTATGCTTAAGGAATTTGCAAAAGATTTAGAGATTATTATAAATAAATACAAATAATTTGTAGGAGGATTATTTTATGGAAGAATTAGAATTAAATTACTATTTTAAAGAAATGGATACATTTAGATTTAAAGATGTATTTAAAAACTGTAAATATCCATGGGAAGCACTAGCAAATATAAATGAATATATAAAAGAATTTTTAAAAGACGAAAATATGCAAGTTAATAAAGCTGAAATAGGAGAATACTGTTCAATACAAGGCCCATGCTTTATAGATGAAGGAACAAAAATACAAGCTAATGTAACAATACAAGGACCTGTATTAATAGGAAAAAATGTAGAGATACAATCAGGAGCATTAATAAGACCAGGTTCAATAATTGGAGATAATTGTTGTGTTGGTCATGCATCTGAAGTAAAACATTGTATATTACAAAATAAATCTAAAGTTGCAAGTTTGGCATTTGTTGGAGATACTATTCTTGGTAAATCTACAAGAATAGGAAGTGGAACAATACTTGCAAATAGAAGATTTGATCAAGCTAATATAAAAATAAAATTAAATGGAGAAATAGTAGATATAGGGTCAGATTTCTTTGGAAGTATAATAGGAGATAGCTCAAGAATGGGAGCAAATTCTACAGCTGTACCAGGAACATTTATAGGACCATACACATGGATACTTCCAACAGTTCAAGTAAGAGGATTTATTCCTGCAGAAAAAAGAATATTTCCAAAAGCAGAATATATTATAACAGAAAATCCAAAAGTTGAATTAAAGTAAATATAGAAAAGATTAAACTTTTCGTATAATAAAAAGAGAAATTCTTAAAACAAGAATTTCTCTTTTTTCGCTAAAACTTTCTAAAATTCACCGAAGGAAAAAATTTCCAAAAAACGTATATATATATTGTGCAAAAAATTAGAAGGAGGAATACAAATGATAAGTGAATACAAAAAACAAGACAAGCTACTAATTTTAAAAATAACAGAAGAGATTGACCATCACACTAGTGAAAAGATAAGAAAAAGGGCAGACTATGAAATACAAATACATATACCTAAAAAGGTTACTTTTGATTTTGAAAATGTTACTTTTATGGATAGTAGTGGAATAGGAATGATAATAGGAAGATATAAATTAGTAAACATGTTTCGGTGGGACAATGTCATTAACCAATGTAAAACCAGTTATAAAAAAAATACTAGAAATGTCTGGAGTTCTTAAATTAGTGCCAATAGAAGAAAATGAAAGTATGGGAGGAAATGAATTTGAAAAATGTATATGATAACGAAATGAAATTAGAGTTTACAAGTAAATCAAGCAATGAAGCTTTTGCAAGAATTGCAGTGGCAGCATTTGTTGCGCAACTCGATCCTACAATAGAAGAATTAGCAGATATAAAAACAGCAGTTTCTGAAGCAGTAACAAATTGCATAATACACGGATATGAAGAACAAGAAGGAATAATAACGGTAAAGTGTAAATTGTTTGCAAATTCAATAGAAATAGAAATATTAGATAAAGGAAAAGGAATAGAAGATATAAATAAAGCAAAAGAACCATTATACACATCAAAACCAGATTTAGAAAGGTCTGGAATGGGATTTACTATAATGGAAAGTTTTATGGATGAGATGAAAGTTGAATCTATTTTAGGAGCAGGTACAAAAGTAACAATGAAAAAAATGTTAGAAGCGCAAAGGAGTAATTTATGTATGAAATAGATTCAGAAGAAATAATAAAAGCTCAAAATAATGACAAAGAGGCTATGGCAAAAATAATTAAAACAAATTCTGGATTAATATGGAGTATAGTAAAAAGATTTTTAGGAAGAGGATATGATAAAGAAGAATTAGAACAAATTGCATATATAGGTTTTATAAAAGCAATAAAAGGATTTGATACTTCGTTAGAATTTAAACTATCAACATATGCTGTTCCTTATATAATAGGGGAAATAAAAAGATTTATAAGAGATGACGGAGCAATAAAAATAAGTAGAAGTATAAAGGAATTGTCTGCAAAAATAGGACAAATTCAAAAAGAATATATTATAAAAAAAGGAAGAGAAATTACAATAGAAGAATTGGCAAAAGAGTTAAATGTAGAAAAAGAGGACATAGTACTAGCTTTAGAATCACAAAAAAGTATAGAGTCAATAGATAAAAGCGCATATGATGAGAAAGAAAATGGAGAAAGTAAAATATCAAAAATATCTAATCAAAAAGACGAAACAAATATTTTAATAGATAAACTATGTATAGAAGAATTAATAAATAAGCTTGAAACAAGAGATAAAAAAATAATTTTACTTAGGTATTATAAAGGAAAAACACAAACAGAAGTAGCAAAACTATTAGGAATAACACAAGTACAAGTTTCAAGATTAGAAAAAAGAATACTAAGTGAAATGAGAGAAAAAATAGTAAGTTAGTAGGGAGTAAAAATGAGAAGAATAATACTTTATACTATTTCTTTTGTTTTAATTTGTTTTATAATTCCAATTATATTTACTAACAAATTTGAAACAAAAGAAGTTAAAGCAGAAGGTAAAGAAGAAATAGATAACATATCATATAATTACGGAAAATATAACAAAGTAAAATTATTGCATAGCAGTAGTGGAGAAATAGAAGAAATGGCTTTAGATGAATATCTATATGGAGTAGTATCAAGCGAAATGCCTGCAAGCTTTGAGGAGGAGGCTTTAAAGGCGCAAGCAGTTGTAGCAAGAACATATACAATATATAAAATAACAAATGGAAGTAAACACGAAAATGCAGATATTTGTGACGACTCAGCATGTTGCCAAGCATGGATTTCAAAAGAAGAAAGATTACAAAAATGGAACGAAGCCGAAAGAGAAACTAATTGGGCTAAAATTGTAAACGCAGTAGATAGTACAAAAGGAAAAATTATAACATACGAAGGAAAACCAATTAATGCTTTTTTTCATTCAAATAGTGGAGGAATAACAGAAACTGCAAGTAATGTTTGGGGAGGAAAAAATGAACCATATCTGCAAGCAGTAGAAACAAGTGGAGAAAGCAATTATACACAATATAGTTCCGAATTAATTATCACAAAAGGCGAATTTATAGAAAAAATTAAAGAATATCATAGCAATTTTGAAATAGATTTTTTAAATGAAAATCAAATACAAATATTAGAATATACAGAAGGAGAAAGAATAAAAACAATTAAAATAGGAAATTTGAAATTGCAAGGTACAGAAATACGAAACATTTTTGGCTTAAAATCTGCAAAATTTGAAGTAAATATAGAAGGAGAAAATATAAAATTTAATGTACTTGGCTATGGACATGGGGTTGGAATGAGTCAAACAGGTGCTGATAGTATGGCAAAAGAACAAAAGGGATATGAAGAGATAATTAAACATTATTATACAGGCGTGGAAATAGTAAATATTTAATGAATAAATTACAAAAATAAGGAAATAATCTTACTAAAGATAAAAATAAGGAGGCATACAATGAGAAGAGGAAGAAGAGAATTAAAAGAAAAAAATTATTCTAAGAATTTACTATTTTTTACAGGAGGAATTCTTTTAGTAATAATACTTACTTTTGTTATAACATTTATTATATATAACAATAAATTAAAGGATTCAACATATAGTACATTAACAGCAGAAAAAATTGCAGAACTTGTACCAAACAATACAGAAAGTGGTAATAAAGATATAGAACAGGCAAGTACAGATATAGGTAAGACAATAGAAGAGGCAATAAATACAATGGAAAATAATATAGAAGAAAATAAATTAGAAGAAAATACACAAGAAATTACAACTACACAAGAGGTAGAAGCAGAAACAAACAAAAAAGTAGAAGCTGTTACAGAAAAAGAAATAGTTGTAAAAGATCCAGAATTTATAATTCCTGTAGAAGGAGAAAGTATGAGAAACTTTGCAAAGGATACGCTAATATATTCAGAAACACTAGATGAATGGATTACTCATTTGGGAATTGACATAAAAACAGAAAGAACAACAGTAGTAAAAGCATCAGAAAAAGGAAAAATAATAGCAATAAAAAATGATCCAAGATATGGACTTACAGTAATAGTAGAACATCAAAATGGATTTAAAACAATATACTCTAATTTACTTACAACAGAATTTGTATCAGAAGGAGAAGAAGTAGAAAAGGGGCAAAGTATAGGAACGGTAGGAAACTCTGCATCATTTGAAATATGTGACGAACCACATTTGCATTTTGAAATATTAAAAGACGATGTAAATGTAGATCCAGCAATTTATTGTAAATAGACAAAAGGGGACAGACCCCTTTTGTCTATTTGGCTTTTAAATTATACATATAAATTACAATTTTTCTCACAAATAAAAGGAAAAAATATTTAAAGGTAGAATAATATAATAAAAAGTACAATAATATAAAAAGGAAAAATAATATGAAATATATAATAATTTATGTGGTAGGAATTAATTTAATAGCATTTCTGGCAATGTATATAGATAAGAGAAAAGCTCAAAAATCAAGGTGGAGAATTAAAGAATCAACTTTATTTACACTTGTGTTACTAGGTGGAGGCATAGGTGGAATTGCAGGAATGTATACATTTAGGCATAAAACTAAAAAAATGCAATTTGTAATTGGGTTTCCAGCAATACTTATTATCGAAATAATATGTATAATAATATTTTTAACCATAAAATAAAAACCAAATTGGTTTTTATTTTTTTTGACCATAAAGCAAAAAACTTAAAACACAGTTTAGCCAACAACTTCAAAACAAAAAACAAACAAAGTTACTGGACACATAATAATTGGAAATAATTGTAAAATGGAAAACATATTGGTAAAAAAATCCACAGATTGTGAATAAAACTGTTAAAAAAAGCTAGAAAAATTAGTTATTAACAGAGTTATCCACAGTTTCCACAGAAAATAGAATAGTGTAAATAATATGTTACAAACAGGTAACATAAAAACAGAAAATGTAATATCTACGTTTTTGAATTGTAACATTTTTGTAACATAACGTAAATTTTAAGTTTCTACATCCTTTATTAATAATATAAAATATTTTTGAAAAAAGTATATATTTCAAAGTGAGTTCGACCTGATAAACTTAAAAAATTTTCTAAATTATAGTGTGTATCTTTGATTTGATTTTTTAGTATCTTAAACGCCTTGAAGAACGGAACTTTTAAATATATACTTTTTTCAAATTATATATACCGAAACTTAAAAACGTAAAAACATTGACATAATTAACAATAACGTATAAAATAAAGACTGTAAAATTTAAGAATTAATAATATAAAAATGTAGGAGGAGAATAATTAATGGCAGATAAATCAATGGATAAAATAGTAGCACTTTGCAAAAATAGAGGATTTATATATCCTGGTTCAGAAATATATGGAGGGCTTGCAAACTCCTGGGATTATGGACCAATAGGTGCAGAAATGAAAAAAAATATAAAAGATATGTGGTGGAAGAAATTTATACATGAATCAAAATATAATGTAGGAATAGATGCAGCAATAATTATGAACCCAGAAGTTTGGGTTACAACAGGGCATGTTGGAGGATTTAGTGATCCACTTATAGATTGTAAAGAATGTAAAACAAGACATAGAGCAGATAAATTAATAGAAGAATGGGGCTTTAAAAACGGAAAAGATATAACAGGATTAGATGGTTGGACAAACGAACAATTAGTAGACTACATTAAAGAAAATAATATACAATGTCCAAACTGTGGAAAAGTAAATTTTACAGAAATAAGAAAATTCAATCTAATGTTTAAAACATTTATGGGAGTTACAGAAGATGCAAAATCAGAAGTATATTTAAGACCAGAAACAGCACAAGGAATGTTTGTAAACTTTAAAAACGTACAAAGAACAACAAGAAGAAAACTTCCAATGGGAATAGGGCAAATGGGACGTTCATTCAGAAATGAAATAACACCAGGAAACTTTATATTTAGAATGAGAGAATTCGAACAAATGGAATTAGAATTCTTTTGCAAACCAGGTACAGACTTAGAATGGTATGAATATTGGAAAAAATTCTGTAAAGATTGGCTATTAGGAATAGGAATAAAAGAAGAAAACTTAAGAATGAGAGAACACTCAAAAGAAGAACTTTCATTTTACAGTAAAGGAACAACAGATATAGAATACTTATTCCCATTTGGATGGGGAGAACTTTGGGGAATTGCAGATAGAACAGATTATGATTTATCAAGACATATGGAAGCATCTAAAGTAGATTTAACATACTTAGACCCAGAAACAAACGAAAAATATGTACCATACTGTGTAGAACCAGCCGTTGGAGTAGACAGAATTTTTCTAACAGCATTATGTGACGCATATGACGAAGAAGAAGTTGGAGAAGGCGATATAAGAACAGTATTGCACTTACATCCATCAATTGCACCATACAAAGTAGCAGTACTTCCACTATCAAAAAAACTAAGTGAAAAAGCAACAGAAATATTTGAACAATTATCTAAAAAATATATGTGTGAATATGACGAAGCAGGAAGTATAGGAAAAAGATATAGAAGAGAAGACGAAATCGGAACACCATATTGTATCACAGTAGACTTCGAAACAGAAAACGACAACGCAGTAACAATAAGAGATAGAGACACAATGCAACAAGAAAGAATAAAAATAGAAGAACTAGAAAATTGGCTAAATTCACATTTGGGACGGAGCAAATTGTTGAAAAAATTTCATTTGTGCCAGAGCAGATAAAAAATGGGGGCAAAGAGAATAACAAAATAAAAAAAGTTTGGGGGCTATTAAAATATGAAGGAGGTATAAAATGCCAAGAATTCCAAGAGATAGTTACCAAACTTCTTTTTTTCACATAATAGTTCAAGGCATAAAAAAAGAATATATTTTTAACGAAAAGAAGTTTTTAGAATCATATAGAAATTTATTAATATCATATGAAGAAAAATCAGAAATTAAATTATTGGCATATTGTATTATGAACAATCATGCACATATTTTGATATATACAGATAGTACAGAAAAAATGTCAAGATATATGAAATGTATTAATACTATATTTGCAACTTACTACAATACAGAAAACAAAAGAGTAGGATATGTATTTAGAAACAGGTTTAAAAGCGAACCAATATATGATGAAAATTACTTAATTAATTGTATTTCTTATATTCATAATAATCCAGTAAAAGCTAAAATGGTAGAAAGCCCAGAACAATACAAATATTCTAGCTATAATGATTATATTAATGAAAAAGGAATAGTGACACCAGAAAAATTAGAATTACTATTTGGAAAAAATAAGTTTAAGATTGATGATTTTAAACTTATGCATTCGAAAAAAATAAGTAGCTATAAATATGAAGATTATGATAAAGAAACAGAAGAAATAATAGATGAATTTTTAGAAGAACATAACAAAACATTTGAAGAAGTAAAAGATAGCAGAAAATTAACGATTGATTTAATATTAGAACTTAAAAGAAACAAAAAAACTAATATAGAAATAGGAAAAATATTTGAGATAGCAAGATGGAAAGTTTCAGAGATATATGAAAAAAACAAATGAGCTCTGTCCCAAATGAGGGAAATTTCACATTTTGCTCCGTCCCAAATGAAGGAGAGAAATATGTCAACTAATTGGACACCTAATCAATTACAAGCAATTAATAAAAATGGAAGTAATATTTTAGTGGCAGCTGCAGCTCGGAAGTGGAAAGACAACAGTTTTAGTAGAGAGAATGGTAAATAAAGTTATTAAGGAAAAAATAGATATAAATCAACTTTTAATAGTAACATTTACAAATGCAGCTGCTGCTGAAATGAGAGAAAGAATCTTAGAAGCTATTTATAAAAAAATAGAGGAAGAACCAGAAAACAACAATTTGCAAAGACAAGTTGTTTTATTGAATGATGCTAATATTTCTACAATACATTCATTTTGCTTAGAGGTAATTAAAAATTATTTTTATGAAATAGGAATATCTCCTAATTTTAGAATAGGTGATAATGCAGAAATAAAGCTTTTAAAACAAGAAACGCTAGAAGAAGTTTTTGAAGAGTTTTACGAAGAGAAAAATAAAGAATTTATAAAACTTGTAAATATATATGGTGGTTATAGAGATGATAATCAATTAAAGGAACTAATTTTAAGAATATATAATTATTCTCAAAGTATGCCTTTTCCTATGGAATGGATTAGTGAAAATGTAGAAAAATTTAATATAACAGAAGAAGATTTTTCAAGGACAGAATGGGGAAATATGCTAATAAGCTATTTTAAAGAAGAATTTCAAAGTGCAATTTTTGCTTTAGAATCAGCAAAAAACGAACTAAAAAAAGATATTGAATTAGAAAAATACTATACAACAATATTAGAAGATATAGAAAATTTAAAAAAACTATTAAAACCTAATTCATGGGATGAAATTTATAACTTGATTTCTGATTTTAAATTTGAAAGATGGCCTATTTCTAAAAAAATAGAATCAGAATTAAAAGATAAAAGTAAAAAAATACGTGACAAAGTATCAAAACAAATTAAAGAATTTAGAGATGAAATATTTATATATCAATCAAAAGAAGCTATTGAAGATATGTATGATATGTACAAGAGTTTGCATATATTACAAAAAGTAATAGAAAAATTTTCTTACAAATATCAAGAAAATAAAAAGGAAAAGAACATAATAGATTTTAGTGATATAGAGCATTTTGCGTTAAAAATTTTAGTAAAAAAAGATGAAAATAATAATTACATACCAACAGATGTTGCTAAAATATATAAGGAAAAATTTAAAGAAATAGCAATAGACGAGTATCAAGATAGTAATTTGGTACAGGAATATATATTAACAACAATTTCTAATGGAAAAAATATGTTCATGGTTGGAGATGTAAAACAAAGCATATATAAATTTAGACAAGCAAGGCCAGAATTATTTTTGCAAAAGTATAATAGTTATAAAACACCAGAAGAATCAACAAATGAATGCAAAGAAAATACAAAAATACAATTATTCCAAAATTTTAGAAGTAGAAGCAGTGTTTTGGATATAACCAATTTAGTATTTGACAATATTATGAGCAAAGAGTTAGGTGGAATAGAATATAACGAAGAAGAATATCTAAATAAAGGAGCAGAATTTAAAGAACCAAATGCACAAATAAATATTGCAGGAAATACAGAATTAAATGTAATAGATTTAAAACAGAATGATGAAGAAAATGAAGAAGAAATACAAGAAAAAATATTAGAAAAAAGTGAAATAGAAGCAAAAATGGTTGCAAATAGAATAAAAAAAATATTCGAAGATGATTATTATGTGTATGATAAAAAAGAAGGTTACAGAAAGGCAACATTTAAAGATATAGTAATACTTTTAAGAACAACGTCAGATAATGCAAAGACTTATGAAAAGGAACTTACACAAAAAGGATTTCCTACTTTTACAGATACAGGTTCTAATTATTTTGAAACTGAAGAAATACAAATAATTTTATCAGTTCTAAAAATAATAGATAATCCAAACAATGATATTCCGTTGGTTACAGTTTTAAGATCTCCAATAGGAGGATTTACTGATAATGAATTAATAGAAATAAGGTTAGAAGAAAAAAATGGGATGTTTTACAAAGCGTTAGAAGCTACAAAAGAAAATTCTAACAATATAGAATTAAAAAATAAAGCAACTAAATTTTTAGAAACTCTAAACGAGTGGCAGTTAAAGCAGGAATACTTAAGTTTGGACGAACTTATTTGGTATATATATGAAAGTACAAACTATTATAATTTTGTAAGCAGTAAACCAAATGGAGAGCTAAAAACAGCTAATTTAAAATTACTTTTTGAAAAAGCAAAAGACTATGAAAAAGCAAGCTTTAAAGGTTTATATAATTTTATAAATTATATAGATAAAATAAGTAAAGGTTCAGATGATGTGGGTTCTGCAAAACTAATACGGAGAAAACGAAAATGTAATTAGAATAATGAGTATTCATAAAAGCAAAGGATTGGAATTTCCAATAGTGTTTTTATGTGGTACAGGAAAGCAATTTAATATGCAAGACTTAAATGAACAAATTCTATTAGATCAAGATATGGGATTTGGTCCTAAATATATAAATTATGAAAGAAAAATAGAATACAATACAATTGCAAAAGAAGCAATAAAAATAAAGTCAAAAACAGAAGTTCTATCAGAAGAAATGAGACTTTTGTATGTTGCATTAACAAGAGCCAAAGAAAAACTAATAATAACAGGAGTAGAAAAAGACTTACAAAAATCACTAGAAAACAAGCAAAAAGATTTAGAAGTATACGAAAAAACAGAAAAAATTCCTTTGAATTTAGTAAAAAAATCAAAAACGTATTTAGACTGGCTGGAATATGTATATTTGTTTAATAAAGAAAAAAATATAATAGAATTTAGTAAAATACTATTAAATGAAGAACTCTTAACAGAAGATACTAATCAAGAAAAAAAAGAGAAAGAAGAAAATTTATTAGATATATCAAAGGAGCAAAAAGAAGAAGTAAATAAAAAATTAGAATGGCAATATAAATATATAGAAAGTACTAAAATAGAAGGAAAAACATCTGTAAGTGCAATAGCAAAGAAAAATGAAAAAAATATACAAATAATAGAAAAACCCAAATTTATGCAAAATATAGAAGAACTAAATAAAGCAGAAATTGGTACATTAATGCATTTAGTATTACAAAAATTAGATTTTAAAACTAATTATAATGAAGACGATTTAAATAAACTAATACAAAAGTTAATATATCTAAATATAATTACAGAAAAGCAATCTAAATATATAGATAAGAAAAAAATATTAAACTTTACTAAAACAGAATTATTTAAAGATATACAAAATGCTAAAGAAATATACAAAGAACAGCCTTTCCACATGAGCGTTATAGACGAAAATACAAAAGAAAGAATTCTAATACAAGGTATAATAGATTTGTATTACATAAATAAAAATGATGAAATTGTGCTAGTCGATTACAAAACCGACTATGTAGCAAATAACAATGAACAAGAACTTATAGAAAAATATAAATCACAATTGCAAATTTATAAAAATGCAATAGAAGAGGCTTTAAATAAAAAAGTAGAAAGAATATACATATATTCAGTATATTTAAATAAAGCAATATTTTTTTAAAGTATATAATTCGAAAAAATATTGAAAACCAAAATATGTAAATTCTTTACAAAAATGCTAAATTATATTATAATTATTAAAGAAAAATAAAAGGAGTAAATACTATGGCAAAGATGAAGAAATTTTTAAAATATTTAATATGGCTTGTATTACTATATTTAATTGTAAATGGATTAACATATCTTGCTACCAAAGATAATTATAAAGAATTAACAAATGTAGTTGTTGCAACAAATTCACCTAAAATAGAAATAACAGAAAGTATGTCTACATATACTCATGGCTACATAAAAGGGCAGGTGACAAACAATACAGGAGAACATATTCAAAAGATATATTTGCAATTAGAATTTTATGATGAAGATGGTATTTGGGTAGGAAAAGAAACTAAAGAATTAGAAGCATTTAACTCAAATGAAACAATAAAATTTGACATTAACTATACATATACAAATGTAGAAAGAATAAAAATAAGTATTTCAGATAAAATAGAAGAAGCAGAAAAACCAGAAGTACAAAAAACGGTAGAAAAATGGTGGCCGGTTGCAGGAATACTAACACTTGTGTATTTATTGCCATAAGTAAAATAAAAATTATAAAAACAAAAATAGCAAAATGTTTAAAAAATATAAAAAAACATTTGCTATTTTTATTTATTTGTAATATAATTGCAACATAAGTGTAACAATAATGAAATAATAATATGAAAGGGTAGATGTATACATGTTTGGTTTTGGACAAGATATAGGTATAGACTTAGGAACAGCAACAGTAATAGCATATGCTAAAGGCAAAGGAATTGTTTTAAGAGAACCATCAGTAGTTGCTGTAAATAATATTACAAATGAAGTTCTAGCAGTTGGTGGAGAAGCAAGAAGAATGCTTGGAAGAACACCCGGTAATATTGTGGCAACAAGGCCATTAAAAGATGGTGTTATTTCTGACTATACAGTTACAGAAAAAATGCTTAAATATTTTATAAATAAAATATGTGGCAAATTTGTATTTGCACCAAGAATTATGATATGTATACCTTCACAAGTTACAGAAGTAGAAAAAAAAGCAGTTATAGATGCGGCTTCACAGGCAGGAGCAAGAAAAGTATACTTAATAGAAGAACCAATAGCAGCTGCAATAGGAGCAGGAATAGATATATCAAAACCATGTGGGAATATGGTAGTAGACATTGGCGGAGGTACAACAGATGTAGCAGTAATATCATTGGGAGGTTCTGTTGTTAGTACATCTATAAAAGTTGCGGGAGATAAATTTGACGAAGCGATAGTTAAATATATAAAGAAAAAGCACAATATGATGATAGGAGAACGACCAGCAGAGGATTTAAAAGTAAATATTGGATGCGTATATCCAAAAATACAAGATGTAGAAATGGATATAAGAGGAAGAGATTTAATAACTGGACTTCCAAAAACAATAACAATAAAATCAAGTGAAATGATGGAAGCTTTAGCAGAACCTGCAATGATGATAGTAGATGCAGTTCATGCAACATTAGAAAAAACAC
>CAYMXX010000020.1:0-14844 GCA_964394545.1 uncultured Clostridium sp. | reverse complement strand
CTATCTCCACCAAATTTTCCTCCTGCATGTAAAACAGTATAAACTGTTTCTGCTGCTGATATTTTTGTTTTTGGATGTATATCAACTGGTATTCCTCTACCATCATCTTCTACTCTAATTATATTTCCTTTTTCTATTGTTACATGTATATTTTTACAATATCCTGCTAATGCTTCATCAACACTATTATCTACTATTTCATATACTAAATGATGTAAACCTCTTGCAGAAACACTACCTATATACATACCCGGTCTTTTTCTAACCGCTTCTAATCCTTCCAATACTTGAATCTGGTCTGCTTTGTACTCATGCTCGAATTTTTCCATTTTTTACTCTCCTTTTTTTATTTTTTCTATATGCATTCTATATTTGCATTTGTTACTTTAAATAATTTATATTTTGAATTATTTATTTTAAAACTATCTGTACACGTTATAATTACTTGGTTTTCTTTTATATTTTCAAATAATCCTTGTATTCTTTTTTTATCTAGTTCTGACATAAAATCATCCAACAATATAACTGGTCTTTCTCCAATTTCTTCATATATAACTTCTGATTCTGCTAATTTTAAAGAAATTATAGTTGTCCTTTTTTGACCTTGTGAACCGTATATTGATACAGGATTTTCATTTATATATATTTCAAAATCATCTCTATGTATTCCTATACTTGTATACCCTTTTTGTATATCACTTTTTTGATTTTTTTTCAAATTTTCTAAATAATTTTTTCCGAATGTTGGAATAATATTCCATTTTTATTTTTTCTTTATTTTCTGTTGTATTCAAATGAATATTATATATTTTTTTATTTATTTTTTCTATAAATTCTTTTCTATATTCATATATTTTTTGTCCTATTTTTGCTATTTGCTCATCCCATATATATAAATTTTCTACTGTTTTTCCTTCATATTTTATTTGTTTTAAATATATATTTCTTTGCTCTAAAATTTTATTATATTCACTTAAAAGATTTATATATACTGGTCTTAGTTGACTAATCATTATATTTAAAAATCTTCTTCTTTTAATTGGTTCATTATTAATTATTCCTATATCTTCTGGTGTAAATAATACTATATATGTTTTTCCTATTATTTCACTTGTTTTTTTAGTAGGAATATTATTAATATAAAATTTCTTTTTTTCTTTCATTTCAAATTTTATATTAACTTCTCTATCTTCTTTTTTACTTATCATTTCTATTTTAGTAAAATCTTTTTCTTTATTTATTAATTCTTTATCTTTATTAGTTCTAAAAGATTTTCCTAAACTACAAACAAAAATTGATTCTAGTATATTTGTTTTTCCTTGTGCATTATCACCATATATTATATTTACATTTTTGTCAAATTCTATTTCTTCTTTTTCATAATTTCTAAAATTTTATAATTTTACTTTTTGTATATACATTTTTTGTTCCTTTAATGTAATTAAATATTTTTTATTCTTCTTTCATTCTAATTGGTAATATCATATATGTATAATTTCTAGCAGTTTCATCTGTTGGTTTTATTACACAAGGAGAAATACTTGTACCAAAAGAAATAAATATTTCTTCATCTTCTACTGCTTTTAAAGCATCTAAGAAATATTTTGGATTAACTCCTATTTCTAAATCTTTTCCTTCTGTTTCTGTATAAATTTCTTCTTTAGCATCACCAGTTTGATTTGTACAAGAAATTGTTACTTTTCCTACTTCTATTTTTATTTTTACTGGATATTTTTTTTCTTTTTCTATACTTGAAGAAGAAATTAAACTTACTCTTTCAAAACAATTTTGTAAATTATTTTTATTTACTTTTATTCTTGTTTCCCAATTATTTGGAATTACACTTGCATAATTTAAAAATTCTCCATCTAATAATCTTGTTACTATTTTACAATTTTCCATTTCAAATATAGCTTGATTTTTAGAAACTCCTATTTTTATACTATCAAAAGAATCTAAAATTATTTTATTTACTTCATTTAAAGTTTTTCCTGGTATTACTGCTTTAAAATCACTAGTAGCATTTTCTAAATCTTGTTTAAACCACGCCATTCTAAAACCATCAACAGCAACAACATTTAAACTATTATTAACAACTTCAAATAAGCATCCTGTAAATATAGGTCTATTTTCTTCTATACTAACTGCAAAAATTGTTTTTCTTATCATATTTTTTAAAACAGTTTGATCTGTTTTTATAGAATTTTCTATTTCTATTTTTGGAAGTTCTGGAAACTCTTCTGGTTCCATTGTTGATAATTTATAAAGAGAACCTTCACATTCAATTACAAGTAATTTATTTTCATTTACTTCTATACTTATTTCTGTATCTGGAAGTTTTCTAATTATTTCACTAAACATTGTTGCATTAACAACTGTATTTCCTTCTTCTTTAACTTCACAATCTATAATGTATTCTATACCTAATTCTAAATCATAGGTAGTAAGCTTTAGTTCATTATTATTCGTTTGTATAAGGATTCCTTCTAATATAGGCATAGTTGTTCTAGTTGGTACTCCCCTAACAACTGCTGATAATCCTTTTTGTAATTTTTCTTTTTCACAAATAATTTTCATAATTTTTTTTGCTCCTTTTTTATATATAAATAATAAATATTAGTAATAGTATTATTAGGTCTTGTGGATTATGTGGAAAAATCAATTTTTTTGCTATTTCCCTAGAAAAATTAATGTGCATATAGTTGTTAATAAATAGAAAAGTTATTAACATTATTAAAATTTTATTAGGGAAAACTGTAAATTAACAGTTTTTTTGATTTTATTAACAATTACTTATGGATAACTTTTTTGTTGCTTCCGTAAGAAAACATTGATTGATTTTAAAAAAAATGTGTTTGCAAAACAAGTTTTTTATAAAAATATAAATTTTTGTTCATATATTAACTTTTTTTCGACAAAATTATTTTTTTAACACTTTCCACAATTAATTTAGTATTTGATTCTGGATTGTTTTTTATTTCTTGTTCTATTTTTTTATAACCATGCATTATTGTTGAATGATCCCTTTTTCCAAAAGCTTCTCCTATTTTAGGAAAAGATTCATTTGTTAAAGTTCTACATAAATACATTGCTACTTGTCTTGGAAAAGCTATATCATTAGATCTTTGTGAACTTGCTAAATCTTTCATAGAAATATTAAAATATTTACAAACCATTTCTTGTATAAATTCTACAGTTATAACAGATGAATTTTGCATAATAACTGCATTAATAGCATTTTCAGACATTTCCATAGTAATTGGTGTATGAGTTAAAGAAGATGTTGCAACTAATTTATTAAAAACACCTTCTAATTCTCTAATGTTTGAATCTATTTTAGCAGCAATATTAGATAAAACATCATCATCTATAATAATATGTTGTTCATCTGTCTTTTTTCTTAAAATAGCTAAACGTGTTTCATAATCTGCCATAGAAACATCTGCAAGAAGTCCCCATTCAAATCTAGATTTTAATCTGTCTTGTAATAAAGGAATATCTTTTGGAGGTCTATCACTAGATATAACTATTTGTTTACCACTTTCATGTAAAGTATTAAAAGTATGAAAAAACTCTTCTTGTAATTGTTTTTTACCTGAAATAAATTGAATATCATCTATTAATAAAACATCTATATTTCTATATTTTTGTCTAAATTTTTCTGTACTTGCATTTTTTAATGCATCTATGAATTCGTTTGTAAATTTTTCTGAAGTAACGTAAAGAACTTTTGAATTATTGTTATTTAAAAGAACTTCATTTCCTATTGCATGCATTAAATGTGTTTTACCAAGGCCTACTCCGCCATATAAAAATAATGGATTATATGCTGTAGCTGGTGATTCTGCAACAGCAAGAGATGCTGCGTGTGCAAATCTATTATTATCCCCTACAACAAAAGTACTAAAAGTATATTTAGGATTTAAAGAAAAATTATTAAATTTTATATTATTGTTATTAGAAATTTTTTTAAATTCTTTTTCTTCTACTTCAATTTCTTCATTAGGGTCTTTGCATATTATTGATAAAGTACAGTTCTTTTGTAGTAATACAGAGAAAGTATTCATTATTAAATCATGAAATTTAGCATCTACAAAATTTCTTTTAAAAATCTCATCAGAAATAAGTACAACATTGTTGTCCGTAATGCTATCTATTTTTAAAGGTTCTATCCATGTTTTATGAGATACTTCGCTCATTTCGTCTTTTAATAAATCTTTTGCTTGATTTAATAATTCGTTTAAATCTTCGTTCATTATTTACACCCCTGTTAATTGTTATCCACAAACTTATCCACAAGTGTGAATAAGTTTGGCTATAAATAAGCAAAAATTCGCAATAGAGTTATCAACAATATAAATAAAAAATGTCCTCAAAGCCTTATTTCCCTATTATTTTTCTAATGATATCAAAAATAAAAAAAATTATCAACAGAAAAATAAAAAATATTATAAAAAATTAGCAAGTACTTGACAAAAACACAATATTTAATATATAATCTTGATACTTATGATTTTAAATTAGGAGGTCTAAACATGAAAAGAACATATCAACCAAAAAATAGACAAGAAAAGAAAGAACATGGTTTTATGAAAAGAATGAAAACAAGAGCAGGAAGAAATGTTTTAAAAGCAAGACGTGCAAAAGGAAGAAAAAAACTTACAGCATAAATAAAAACAAAAATGAGTGATAAAATTGAAAAAAACAAAAATGCTTAAAAAAAATTATGAATTTAAGAATGTGTTAACAAAAGGTAAATATTATGGTGGAAAACAAATAGAAATGTTTGTTTTAAAAAATAATAAACCTTTTGTTATGCTAGGAGTTGCAGTAAGTAAAAAAGTAGGAAATAGTGTTTCAAGAAATAGAATAAAAAGGCTAATAAAAGAAAATTATCGCTTATTAGAAAGTAATGTTAAAGAAAATAGTAGTTTAGTAATACTTTGGAAAAAATCTGTAAATAAAGAGCAAGCAAATTTCTATAAAATAAAAGAAGATATGGAAAAAATTTTTGAAAAAGCAAAATTAGTTTAAAAGGGTTAATATAATGAAAAAAATTCTAATATTTTTAATAGAAAAATATCAAAAACATATTTCTGTATTTTTTGAAAGTAAAGGAATAAATTGTAAATATTATCCAACGTGTTCAGAATATACTAAACAAGCTATAATTAAGTATGGAGCTATAAAAGGAAGCTTTTTAGGAATAAAAAGAATTATAAAATGTAATCCTTTCTCAAAAGGGGGTTACGATCCTTTAAAATAGTTTTATGGAGGTAAAGAATGGGAACTATTTCTAGTTTATTTGGTTATATTTTAAATTTTATATATGAATTAATACAAAATTATGGGCTAGCTATAATTTTATTTTCAATTTTACTTAAATTAATTTTATTGCCTTTTTCAATAAAACAACAAAAAACAATGAAAAAAACAGCAAAAATTCAAGAAAAAATGAAAGAATTGCAAGAAAAATATAAAAATGATCAAATAAAATTAAATCAAGAAATGATGGATTTGTATAAAAAAGAAAATTTAAGTCCTTTTAGTGGATGTTTAACATCTATTATTCAAATAGTTTTATTATTTGCTATGTTTGGATTAGTAAGAAATCCTTTAACATATATGAAAAAGATAGATGCTACATCTATTGAAAATTATAAAAATGAAATTGTGCAAGAATTAGGGGAAAATAGTATAAGTACAAATTATCCAGAAATAAGTATAGTTAAATATGTTAATGAAAACAAAGAAAAAACAGACTCAGCATATATAAATATGGAATTTTTAGGACTAGATTTAAGTAGTGTACCACAAGAAAATCTAAATGATCCAAAAGTTTATATAATTCCTGTTTTATATGTTTTAACAAGTATGTTATCAATGAAAATTTCAACAAATACAACTCAGAAAAAAGATGTGAAAGAACAAGAAAATAAAGAAATAAAAAAGGAACAAGATGAAATGGATATGACAGAACAAATGACAAAAAGTATGTCATGGTTTATGCCAATAATGGCTGTAAGTATTTCTATAATTGCTCCTTTAGGACTAGCTCTTTATTGGTTAGTTAATAATATATTAATGATTTTTGAAAGATTAGTTTTAAATAAAATTTTAGATTCTAAGGAGGAGGCTTAAAAATGGGAAAAACAATTAAAGCAGAAGGAAAAACAACAACAGAAGCCATAGAAAAAGGATTAAAAGAATTAGGTGTTTCAAAGGATAGAGTAGAAATAAAGGTTTTAGAAGAAGAAAAAAGAAGCTTTTATAGTATATTATCTCCAAGAGTTGTTAAAGTAGAACTTACATTAAAAGATGAGAAACAAGAAGAAATAGTAAAGAAAGAAAAAGTAAAAGATGTAAGAAAACATAATGAAAATATGCAAGAAATAGAAAATGCAAAAAAATGTATTGAAGAATTTTTAAATAAATTCTTAGAAAATAAAACAAATTATGAAATAAAAATAGAAAATTTTGATATTTATGTAGATATAGATGGGGAAAATCTTAATTATTTAATAGGCTATAGAGGAGAAACTATAAATTCTATACAAGTATTATTAACAGCATTAGCAAACAAGCAAAGTACTCAAAAGATAAGAGTATATTTAGATATAGCAGGATATAGAGAAAAAAGAATAAAAACATTAGAAGATTTAGCTGAAAAATTAGCAAGAACAGTTGAAAGAACTAGAAAATCAGTTACATTAGAACCAATGTCAGCATATGAAAGAAAAATAATACATACAAAATTGCAAAATAATAGTAAAGTAAAAACATATAGTAAAGGGGAAGAACCTTATAGAAAAATAGTTATATCTTTAAAATAATAAAAAAGGCAGGGAGGAGGAAATTCCCTGCTTTTTTTGAAGGAGAAAAAATGGAAGAAACAATTGTCGCAATATCAACAGCACCAGGAACTGCAGGAATAGGAATAATAAGAATGTCTGGAAAAGATGTTTTTGATATTTTAAAAAAGATTTTTAAACCAATAAATGAAGAAAAAATAGAAAATATAAATGGTTATACTATGAAATATGGAAAAATTTTTAATCCCGAGACCAATGAAATAATAGATGAAGTATTAGTTTCATATTTTAAGGAACCAAAAAGCTATACACAAGAAAATATGTGTGAAATTAATTCTCATGGTGGTACTATCGTAGTAAAAAAAATATTAGAAGTATGTTTAAAAAATGGTGCTCAAATGGCTATGCCAGGCGAGTTTACTAAACGTGCATTTTTGAATGGAAGAATAGATTTAACAAAGGCAGAAGCTGTAATAAATTTAATAAATGCAAAATCAGAAAAAGAAACAAAAGCTTCTATAAATCAATTAGAAGGTAACCTGTCTTTAGAAATTAAAAGAATAAAAAAAATAATATTATCATTACTTGCAGATATAGAAGCATCAATAGATTATCCAGAATATGATGAGGCAGAAGAAGTTTCAAATAGTAAAGCAATAATAAAATTAAATGAAATACAAGAAGAATTGGAAAAGTTGAGTAAGAGTTTTGAGACAGGAAAGATTATAAAAGATGGAATAAAGGTAGCAATAATAGGAAAACCAAATAGTGGAAAATCATCTTTATTAAATGCTATACTAAAAGAAGATAGAGCAATTGTAACAGATATAGAGGGGACTACAAGAGATACTATAGAAGAATTTGTATCTATAAATGGAATACCATTTAAATTTGTAGATACTGCAGGAATTAGAGAAGCAGATAATAAAGTAGAAGAAATAGGAATAGAAAAATCTAAAAAAGTTGCAAAAGAAAGTGATTTAATAATTGCAATGTTTGATAATTCTAAGAAGCTTACAAAAGAAGATGAAGAAATTTTAGAATTTATAAAAAATAAAAATGCCATTATAATATTAAATAAAATAGATTTACAACAAAAAGAATTAGAGAAAGAAGAAAAAATAATAAATAGTGGGAAAGATATAGTAAAAATTTCTTTGCTTTCAAAATCCGATTTAAGCGATTTTTATAAAGAAATAAACAAACTATTCGAATTAAACAAAATAAACCCTGAAAACGAAATTATAATCACAGAAATGAGACATAAGAAATTAATAGAAGATGCAATAGCACATACAAAAAATGCAAAGCAAACAATTTTAGAAAATATACCAATAGATATAATTTCTATAAATATAAAAGAAATAGTTGAAGACTTATCAAAAATTACAGGTGAAAATGTAACAGAAGATGTAATAAACGAAATTTTTTCTAAATTCTGTTTAGGAAAGTAAAAAAGGAGATAAAAAATGAGTTATTATGCAGGAGAATATGAAGTAGCAGTAATAGGAGCAGGTCATGCAGGTTGTGAAGCAGCATTAGCTTGTAGTAGAAAAGGTCATAAGACAGTACTTTTTTCAATAAGTTTGGAATGCGTTGCAAATATGCCTTGTAATCCCAATATAGGTGGAACATCAAAAGGTCATCTAGTAAGAGAAATAGATGCTCTTGGTGGAGAGATGGGAAAAAATATTGATAAAACATTTATACAATCTAGAATGTTAAATACGTCAAAAGGGCCAGCTGTATATTCTTTAAGAGCACAGGCTGATAGAAAAAGATATCAACAAGAGATGAAGCACACATTAGAAAAACAAGAAAAATTGTCAATAAAACAAGCAGAGATAGTAGATATAAAAGTAGAAGAAGGAAAAGTTGTTGCTGTAGAAACAAATATTGGAGCAATTTATAAAGTAAAAGCAGTAATAATAGCAACTGGTACATATTTAAAAGGAAAAATATATATTGGGGAAGTTAATTTTGAAAGTGGACCAGATGGAGTTTTTCCAGCAAATAGGTTACCAGAATGTTTAAAAAAACTAGGAATAAAAATAGTAAGATTTAAAACAGGTACACCAGCTAGAGTAAATAGAAGAACTGTTGATTTTTCTAAGATGGAGATACAAGAAGGAGATAAAGAAATAACACCATTTTCTTTTGAAAATGACCCAAAACAAATAAATCAGGAACCTTGTTATTTAACATATACAAACGAAAAAACACATGAAATAATAAGAAAAAATCTACATCGTTCTCCTTTATATGCAGGTGAAATAGAAGGGACAGGACCAAGATATTGCCCATCCATAGAAGATAAAGTAGTTAGATTTAGTGATAAACCAAGACATCAAATATTCATTGAACCAATGGGAGAAAATACAGAGGAAATGTATGTACAAGGAATGAGTTCGTCACTTCCAGAAGACGTACAAATAGCAATGTATAGAACAATTCCAGGTTTAGAAAATGTTGAATTTACAAGACCTGCATATGCAATAGAATATGATGCAATTGATCCAACACAACTAAAACTTTCATTAGAATTAAAAAATATAAAAGGAATGTTTTTAGCAGGACAAACAAATGGAACATCTGGGTACGAAGAAGCTGCTGCACAAGGAATAATTGCTGGAATTAATGCGAGCTTACAGCTAGAAGGAAAAGATCCAATCGTATTACATAGATCAGATGCTTATATAGGGGTTCTAATTGACGATATTGTTACAAAAGGAACGAACGAACCATACAGAATGATGACATCAAGAGCAGAATATAGATTATTATTAAGACAAGATAATGCAGATTTAAGACTAACACCATTAGGACATGAGGTAGGACTTATATCAGACGAAAGATATAAACAATTTTTAACAAAGAAAGAAAATGTAAAGAATGAAATAGAAAGAATAAAAAAATTGACTATAAAACCAACAAAAGAAGTGAATGAATTTTTAGAAAAAAATAATTCTACGCCAATAAATACAGGAGTAAAATTAGTTGAATTATTAAAAAGATCTGAACTTAATTATAATAAATTAAAAGAAATTGACAAAGAAAGGCCGAATTTAACAAAACAAGAAGCAGAGCAAGTAGAAATACAAATAAAATATGAAGGATATATAAAGTTACAAATGGCTCAAGTAGAAAAGTTTAAAAAACTTGAAAATAAAAGACTTCCAGAAGATTTTGATTATAGTGATTTAAAAGGAATTAGTTTAGAAGCAAGACAAAAATTAAATCAATTCAAACCAGTTTCTATAGGACAAGCATCGAGAATTTCTGGAATTTCACCAGCAGATATTAGTGTTTTACTAATATATTTAGAACAAATGAAGAATAAATAAATATTAAGAGAAGGGGAGCTGTCTAGAGCGCCCCAATTATATTAAGGGGAAAAAGATGAAAAGAGAAGAATTTAATAAAATATTTAAAGAAAATATTAAAGAATTAAATATAGAATTATCACAAAAACAATTAGACCAATTTTATAGTTATATGGAAATTTTGATTGAATGGAATAAAGTTATGAATTTAACAAATATAATTGAACCAATAGAAATAATTCAAAAGCATTTTGTTGATTCACTAACAATTCTAAAAGAAATAGATAATTCAAGTAAAATAATAGATGTAGGTACAGGTGCTGGATTTCCAGGAATACCAATTAAAATAGCCATTCCAGAAACCAAAATTGTTTTACTAGATTCATTAAATAAAAGGATAAAATTTTTAGATGAAGTTATAGAAAAATTACAACTGATAAATATAGAAACTATACATGGAAGAGCAGAAGAACTTGCTAAAAACAGATTGCATAGAGAAAAATATGATATAGCAGTAGCAAGAGCGGTAGCACCACTTAATATATTAAGTGAATATTTATTACCATTTGTAAATGTTGGTGGATATGCAATATGTATGAAAGGGAGCAAAGGAAAAGAAGAAGCAAAAGATGCAAAAAAATCTATAGAAATACTTGGAGGAAAAGTATTAAAGATAGAAGAATTTAGTTTACCAAAAACAGAAATGGAACGAATAATAGTAAAGATAGAAAAAATTAAAAATACGGATAAAAAATATCCAAGAAAAGCTGGCACACCTTCAAAAGAACCGTTATAATCTGTTCCACAATCAACTAATGCGTGAAACAATTGAAACTCTAAGAAAAGTTTACTGGCAGGCAAAATAGTATAAAAGAACATTTTTCGACAAAATAAAATCAAAAATATTTGTAAAATTCATTGACATATTGATAATATTTTTATATTATTAATAAGCAATGAATTTTTTTAGGAGGAATAAAATTGAGTAAAGTAATAGCAGTAGTAAATCAAAAAGGTGGAGTCGGAAAGACTACAACGGCAGTAAATGTAAGCACAATATTAGCAAAAAAAGGTAAAAAAGTTTTATTGATAGATGCAGACCCACAAGGAAATGCAACTAGTGGAGTTGGTTTAGATAAAAATACAGAAAAATCTATATATGATGTTATAATAAATGATGTTGATATTGACGAAGCAATAGAAAAAACACAAATAAAAAATTTGTATGTTTGTCCTTCTAATATTAATTTAGCAGGAGCCGAAGTTGAACTAGTTTCAATGCTTTCAAGGGAACAAAGACTGAAAGAAAAATTAGAAAAGGTAGAAAATGATTTCCATTATGTAATAATAGATTGTCCACCATCATTGGGACTACTAACAATAAATGCTTTTACAGCAGCAAATTCTTTATTAATACCTATTCAATGCGAATATTATGCATTAGAAGGGGTTGGACAACTTATGAATACAGTTAATTTAATAAAGAAACAATTAAATAAAGATTTATATATAGAAGGTGTTGTTTTAACAATGAGTGATGTAAGGACAAACCTTTCTAATCAAGTAATAAATGAAGTAAAAACATACTTTAAAGATAATGTCTATAAGACAATAATTCCAAGAAATGTAAAACTAAGCGAAGCTCCAAGCTTTGGAATGCCAATTACTATATACGCACCAAAGTCAAAGGGCGCAAGATGTTACGAGAAATTAACAAATGAAATAATAAAGGGTAAAAAAAATAATTAAAAAGAGGAGTGAACAAAATGACAAAAAAAACAGGTTTAGGAAAAGGATTAGATGCATTATTATTAAATAATGTGATAGAAGAAGAAAAATTACAAGATGGCGAAAAAGTTCAAAATCTAAAAATAATAGAGGTGGAACCTAATAGGGATCAACCAAGAAGAATATTTGATGAAGAATCAATAGAGGAGTTATCAAATTCAATAAAAGAATATGGTGTTATACAACCAATTATTGTAACGAAGCAAGATAATTATTATAAAATTGTTGCAGGAGAAAGAAGATGGAGAGCATCAAAAAAAGCTGGACTTACAGAGATTCCAGCAATTATAAGGGAATATGACGAACAAAGAAATAATGAAATTGCTCTAATAGAAAATATTCAAAGAGAAGACTTAAATCCGATCGAAAAAGCAACTGCAATAAGAGAGTTGTTGGATAAATATAGTTTAACACAACAACAATTAGCTGATAAATTAGGAATTAGTAGAAGTGGACTTGCAAATACAGTAAGATTATTAAATTTGCAACCAAAAGTAATAGAATTAGTAAAAGAGGGTAAACTTACAGAAGGTCATTGTAAAGCATTGTTGGGAATAGATGATCCAGAAAAACAATATCAAGCAGCAAAATATATTGTAGAAAGTGGAGATAGTGTACGAGAAGCAGAAAAACAAGTAAGAATAAAGAAAAAAACAAATTCAGCGGTGAAGAATAGATATGAACCAATCTACAGAGATATAGAAGATTCTTTTAGAAGTTTTTTTGGAACAAAAGTAAAAATAGATGCAAAACAAAGAAGCGGAAAAATAATTATTCAATATTCTTCAAATGAAGATTTGGAAAGAATTTTGGGCTTAGTTAAATAAAAACTTGATTGGAGGAGAAGCTTATGATAAATGAGTTTTTAAAATCAGAGATGTTTTTAATAATTATTGCAAGTATAAATATAATTTTATTAATATTATATGTAAATAACTGTCTAAAGTTAAAAAAACTAAATAAAAATTATAATGCATTTATGAAAAAAGTTGGAAAAGGCGAAAATATAGACGAAATTCTAAAAAAATATATTATGGCAGTAGAACAAGTAGATGAAAAAAACAAAGAAATAGAAAAATACTGTGACAGACTAGATAAAAATATATCAGATTGCATACAAAAAATAGGAATGGTTAGATATAGTGCTTTTAAAGATACCGGAAGTGATTTGAGTTTTGCACTAGCTATGTTGGACGATAATAACAATGGAGTAATTTTAAATGGAATATATTCAAGGGAAATGTCAAATATTTATGCAAAACAAGTAAAAAACGGTGAGGCTGTAAATAAATTATCAGAAGAAGAAAAAGAAGCATTAGAAAAAGCAGTAAATACACCAAGTAGATATAATATAAAACAATAAAAAAGTATTATAAATAAAAAATACATTAAATTCTATTGACTTTAACGCTAAAAAATGCTATTATAGATACTGTTCTTGGCGTTAATAGCCAAATATGGAGAGGTGGTCGAGTTGGTTTATGGCACCAGTCTTGAAAATTGGCGTAGGTTTGTAGCCTACCGTGGGTTCGAATCCCACCCTCTCCGCCATTTTTTTATATGGAGGCTTACCCAAGTGGTTGAAGGGGACAGTTTGCTAAACTGTTAGGGTTCGTAAGGGCCGCGAGGGTTCAAATCCCTCAGCTTCCGCCAAAAGCACTTGATATTTATATATCAAGTGCTTTTTTACTATATAGAAAATCAAATTTTCTTAAAAAATAAATAAAATAAAAATAAGTAAATAAGTAAAATAAAAATAAGTAAATAAATAAAATTAAAATAAATAAAAATAAATAATAAATAATAAAATAAATTAAATAAAAATAAAAAATTAAAATAAATAAGTAAAATAAATAAAAATAAATATAAAATAAATTAAATAAAAATAAAAAATTAAAATAAATAAGTAAAATAAATAAAAATAAAAACAAAATAAATTAAATAAAAATAAAATAAATAATAAATAATAGCTAAAATAAGTATAAAAAATAAATTATAAAAAATAGTTATATTATAATTTAGTAAATTAAAATTAAGTAGATAAACAATAAAAAAATCGAAGAAGTATTATAAAGAGAGAAATAAAAACAGATAAAAACAAAGCGAGTAAATTACTATAAATAGAAAAATAAAAACATGTATAGAAATTAATACATTACAACACGCACAAAAAGACAAAAAATAAAAATGAAAGTATAAGATAAAGATACAAAAAACTAATAGAAAAATCTTTATAAACAAGGAATGAGTGTATAATAAAAAAAGAGAATAAAAAGAATAAAATAGAAAGACAAATATTATGAATTAGAAAAGAAATCTCATTATGTAATAAAAGAATAAAATAAAAAAATTAAGCACATTCAAATAGAATATGTTATAAAAAGACGGCCTCAAAACTATAGGAAATAAGCGAAAGAGAGTATTTTAACAACAAAAAACAGAAGGTTACATAAAATAAAAAACGACAAAAAAATACAGAAATTAAAAGAAAAAAAGTATATATTAAAAAAAGATTAATAGTTTAAATAAAAATCAGGATTAAGAAGAGAAAAAGAACGAAGAAAAGCATGTTTACATAATAAAAAGCACATAAAAGAGAAAGAATTTTTGAGAACAGAATTTATTAAAAATAAAAGTAAAATTTGAAATATAAAAAAAGAGTAAAAAACAAAATGTAAAAAAAGACAACAAAAAGACAAAAAATAGAAAAAAGCTTATTAAGAAAGAATTAACAAAAAGACAAACAAAAACAGAGCGAAAAATTAAAAGAATAAATTTATGAGAAATAAAAAATAAATAAATAGAAAATAAAATAATTAAATAAAATAAATTAAATAATATAATTAAAATAATTAATAAAAAATAAATAATAAAAAATAAATAAAATAATAATAAATAATATATTAAATAAAAATAATAAT
>CAYMXX010000019.1:0-14878 GCA_964394545.1 uncultured Clostridium sp. | reverse complement strand
AAATGTTAATTTGTTGAACCAAAGCCACCTGTTCTTTCGCCTTGTGATATGTCGTTGTCTGTTACTAAGTATTTTTGGAATATTGCTTGGCCTATTCTTTCGCCTTTTTTTATTTCTACGTCTTCTGCTTTAAAGTTAAAGAATGCATACATTATGTGCCCATCATTGTCTGGATTTCCATAGTAATCGCTGTCTACTACTCCTATGCTATTTGCTAAAATTAATCCTTTTTTTCCTGGATTAGAGCTTCTATTTGCAAGTATTAATACTTCGTCATTTTCCATATATGCTTTTATTCCTGTTTTTACAAGTGTTGGTTTTTGTCCTGGTTTAAATGCTGGAATTATGCAATCTTCTGCTGCTTCTACATCATATCCTGCTGAATTTTTTGTTGATCTTATTGGTAAATTTATATTGCTATTTTCAAATCCTTTTGCTATTTCAAATCCTCTTTTTCTTTCCATTTTTTATACCTCTTTCCTTTATTAATTTTTCTTTAACATTATATATTTTTTAATATCTCGTGTCAATTGCTACGTTTTTGTATCTTCTATTAATTATTTATGAAAAAAGTATATATTTCAAAGTGAGTTCGACCTGTTGAATTTTAATTTTTCTCTAAATTAGAGTGTGTATCTTTAATTTGATTATTTAGTATCTTAAACGCCTTGAAGAACGGAATCTTTTAAATATATACTTTTTTTATATTATATGACAGCAATTGCTAATATTTTTCATATAATATTACAAGAACAAATTTTAATTTGTTATGCTCTTGGAGGTAATATTATGACTTTAGATAAATTAGAAATTAATAATTGTGCAAAAATACATTCTCTTAATTGTAATGGTGATTTAAGAAGAAGACTTTTAGATTTAGGACTTGTAAATGGAACTATCATAACTGCCGTTCTTAAAAGTCCTATGGGTAATCCTATTGCCTATGAGGTAAGAGGTTCTACAATTGCATTAAGAAAAGAAGATTCAAAATTAATTATTATTAATTAGAAAACTTGTAATTTATCCCATGTTCCATTTTCTTACTTTTTTGCATATATTATATAAATATTTAAAATGAGGTGATTTTATGGGACTTACTTCTAGTTCTACTGGTACTAAATTGTTAGATAATGATATAGAAGTTTTAAAGTCTAAATGTGATTTTACTGTTGCAATAGCTGGTAACCCTAACGTTGGTAAAAGTACTGTTTTTAATTCTTTAACTGGTCTTCATCAACATACTGGTAATTGGCCAGGTAAAACTGTTAGTAATGCTAGTGGTGTTACTACTTTTAATAATAAAGATTTTCTTTTAGTTGATATTCCTGGTACATATTCTATTATGTCCAATTCTCAAGAAGAAGAAATTGCCAGAGACTATATTTGTTTTGGAAATCCTGATTGTACTGTTGTTGTAGTTGATGCTACTTGTTTAGAGAGAAATTTAAATTTGGTATACCAAGTTTTAGAAATTACAAATAAAGTTGTTGTTTGTGTTAATTTATTAGACGAAGCTAAAAAGAAAGGTATAGAAATAGATTTAGATAAGCTTTCTTTTAGTCTGGGGGTTCCTGTTGTTGGAACTATTGCTAGGAAGAAAAAGACTTTAAAAAATTTAATGCAAGCTATATTTGATGTTTGCTCATCTAATTTTCAAAATGAATTGTTTAAAATTGAGTACCCTGAAACTATTGAAGATTCCATTAATATTGTAGAAGAAAGCGTAAAAAACCTTTTAGTAAATTCTACTTTTTCAAATTATAGATGGATTAGTTTGAAATTATTAGAAGGGAATTCTAGAATTATTTCGTCTATTGAAAAATATTTAAATGTAGATTTTGCTAATAATAAAATTATTTGTTCTAATATAAATAAAGCAAAAAAAATTTTAGAAAAAAATGCAATAAATGCTTCTTCTTTTAAAGATATTATTGTTTCTACAATTATGTATTACAGTGAAAAAATTAGTTTAGATGTAACAACTTGCAGAAGGCAAAATTATTCTTCTAGAACTCATAAAATTGATAAGTTTCTTACATCTAAGTTAACTGGTATTCCAATTATGCTTTTGTTTTTTGCATTAATTTTTTGGATTACTATAACTGGTGCTAATTATCCTTCTCAATTATTAACTCGTTTTTTTAATTATATTGAAGATAAATTAGTTTTACTATTTGAATATTTTAGTAGTCCTTCTTGGCTTATAAATATATTTATATTTGGTATGTATAGAACCCTTGCATGGGTTGTTGCCGTAATGCTCCCTCCAATGGCAATTTTCTTTCCACTTTTTACTATTTTGGAGGATTTGGGGTATTTGCCAAGAATTGCTTTTAATTTAGACAATTTTTTTAGGAAAGCATATACTTCTGGAAAGCAAGCTTTAACTATGTGTATGGGATTTGGATGTAATGCTGCTGGAGTTGTTGGTTGTAGAATTATAGATTCTCCTAGAGAAAGATTAGTAGCAATGCTTACTAATAATTTTGTACCATGCAATGGACGTTTTCCTTTTTTAATTACAATCTCATCTATCTTTTTTGCAAGTTCTGCTTTTGGAGCATGGTCATCTATTTGGTCCACATTGGCTGTTATTTTTGTTGTGATTTTAGGAGTAATTGTTACACTTATTGTATCTAAAATTCTGTCTAAAACCATTTTAAGAGGAATGCCATCATCTTTTATGCTTGAGCTTCCACCTTATAGAACCCCTCAATTTGGAAAAATTTTGGTCCGTTCTATTTTTGATAGAACTTTATTCGTACTTCGGAAGAGCAGCAAGTATTGCAATTCCTGCAGGTATTGTTATATGGCTTTTTGCAAATATAAATATTAGTGGTATTAGTTTATTAACATATGTTGCTAATTTTTTAAATCCTTTTGCTAAGCTAATGGGATTAGATGGTTATATTTTAACTGCATTTATCCTTGCTCTTCCTGCAAATGAAATCGTTTTGCCTATAATTCTTATGAGTTATACAGCTGGTGGAAGTTTAATGCAAATAGACGATTTATCAAATATTTCTAATATTTTAATTAGCAACGGTTGGACTATTTTAACTGCAGTAAATGTAATGTTATTTTGCTTAATGCATTTTCCTTGCTCTACAACTCTTATTACCATAAAAAAAGAGTCCGGAAGTTTAAAATGGACTGCTCTTGCTTTCATTATTCCTACATTTTGTGGAATTATTGCATGTATGCTTACTACTTTTGTATATAATATTTTCTGTTTTTAAAGGCGAGCATAACTGCTCGCCCCTAATTTTAAATGCTTTCCTTTATTTTACCTTGTTTATATGCTGAAAGTAAAAGTTTTAAGTCTTCTATTTCCTCTTGTATTTCTTTTCCTATATCTGTATCTGCTACCCTTTTTCTTTCTGTTTCTTTTTCGTTTACCATTATGTCATATTTTATATCTTGCTCTTCCCTTATAGCTGACTCTTTTGAGTCAAATGGTTCATTTGCTGCAAGTATTAAGCCATATGAGTTATATGTTAATGTATATCCTGCCCTTCCTGTTTGGCCTCTATAACTTTTTGCAAATCCTCCGGTCTATTACTAAAAGCTTTCCATTTGCTTTTATTGGACTTTCTCCATCTTTTTCTTTTACTGGTACATGACCATTTATTATGTGTGATTTTTTTGTTTCTAATCCAAATTCTTTTAAAATTTTATCACATATTTCTTCGTTTTCTATTAATGTAAAATATGGATTTTTTTCTTCTTTATGTGTTTCTTTTTCTTCTACAAAATATCTTTCAAATGTTGCTGCTTTTGCTTTTCCAAATAATGGTGATTTAGGTCCACACCATAAATACCACATGAAATCTACTGCTTCTTTATTGTTTTTTCCATCAAAATATGCTTTGTTTGCAACCTTTTCTATATAATCAAAATATTCTTTTCCTGATAAAGTTTTTCCCAACACATCTATTCTTGAAAATTCGCCATTTGCTTCCATTGGAACACATCCATGGAATAGTAAATTTGAATTAAAGCATTTATACATAGATGCTTTTGAGTATAAAAATGATATATGTTTATTCAAAGTTTCGCTGTTTCTAAATGATTCTTGTAATCTATTTATTATCTCTTCTTCTTCTTTTGTTAATTTATATGGATTTTTGTAATCTACTGTTGGGAAATTTGTATCATTTAAATTGTATATTTTATTTTGTATTTGTATTGTTCCTTTTTCGTAATCTATTTTGTCTAATAAAAGTCTTTCATTCATTTTATACTCTGGATGCGCTTTTATTATTTGACCTTCTAGTTTAAATTGTATTATTGATATTGCTTTATGTATTTTAGCTATTGCTATTTCGTCACTTCTAATATATTTGTTATAGTCAAATACTTTTGGCATAAATTTTTCGCACTCATCGTTTTTGTATGTTTCTAATGCGAATGTTGCAAGTGGTCTTATATTTATTCCATATCCATCTTCTAGTGTATCTATGTTATCGTATCTGCTACATATTCTAATTACATTTGCTATACATGCTTTGTTACCACACGCCGCTCCCATCCATAATATATCGTGATTTCCAATTTCTATATCTAAACTATGAAAATCCATTAATGTGTCCATTACTAGTTTTGCATTGGGACCACGGTCAAAAATATCTCCTATTACATGCAAATGGTCTATTGCCATTCTTTTTATTAAGTTTGATATTGCTACTATAAACTCATCTGCTCTATCTAATTCTATAATTGAGCTAATTATCTGCTTATAATATGTTTCTTTGTCTGGTCCACATCCTTGAAGATGTAATAACTCATCTATTATGTAGTCAAAGCCTTTAGGCATTGCTTTTCTAACTTTTGACCTTGTATATTTTGAGCTTACTTCTCTTGCTACTTCTATTAGTCTGTATAAATTTATGCTATACCATTCTTTTATATCTTCCACTTGTTTCTTTATTAATGCTAATTTCTCTTCTGGATAATAAATTAATGTTGCTAATTGCCTTCTATCACGTTCTGTTATTTGATTATTAAATATATCTTCTATTTTGTTTCTTATAATTCCTGAACCGTTATTTAAAATATGAGAAAATGAACCATATTCTCCGTGTATATCACTTAAGAATAATTCTGTTCCTTTTGGTAAATTAAGTATTGCTTGTAAGTTTATTATCTCTTCTGCTACTTGTTCTATATTTGTATATTGTTTACTAAGTATTTTTAAATGTCTTTTTAAGCTAACTTTATCTTCCATTTTATACCTCACATAATATTTGCAATTAAGTCATAATTGTTTACTGCTGTAATTTTGCAATTTACAAATTTTCCTACTGAATTTGCATCACAATTTTTTATTAATACCATTCCATCTGTATCTGGTATATCCATATAACTTCTGCCTACGCAAAATTTATTATCAAATGTTGTATCTTCTACTAATACTTTATACTCTTTTCCTATATAAGATTTTAACTTTTCTTCTGAAATATCTTTTGCAATGCTCATAATTAAATTATATCTTTTCTTTTTGGTTGCATGATGTATTTGTTCTTTTAATCTAGCTGCTGGTGTTCCGTCTTCTTTAGAATATGTGAATACACCTAGTTTATCAAAATATCCCTTTTTAACAAATTCATATAATTTATTAAAATCTTCTTCTGTTTCCCCTGGGAATCCTACAATTAGTGAAGTTCTTAGCATTACATCTGGTATTTGTTTTTTTATTTTACTTATTAATTCTTCTATTTGCTTTCCATTTGTTCTTCTATTCATTCTTTTTAGCACTGAATCTGATATATGTTGTATTGGTATATCAAAATAGTTACAAAGTTTTGGATTATTTTTTACTGTTTGTATTAATTCATCTGTTATGCTTTCTGGATACGCATATAAAAATCTAATCCATTCAAAACCTTCAATTTTGCAAAGCTCATTTAATAGTTCACTTAATTTTGATTCTCCATATATATCCTCTCCATATCTTGTAGTATCTTGTGCAATTACTATTAATTCTTTTATTCCTGATAATGCTAATTTTTTAGCCTCTTCTATTATTTCTTCCATTGTCCTACTTACATAAGCTCCTCTTATATATGGTATTGCACAATATGTACATCTATTACTACATCCTTCAGCTATTTTTAAATATGCTGTTGTATTTCCTGTACTTATTACTCTATCCATATATTCTAACTGTGTGCAATTATTTGACGAATTTGAAGCTTCAGCACTCCCTACAAGTTTTTGAATTTTACTCCATAAGTTTTTATATTCATCTATTGCAATAAATAAATCTACTTCTGGAAGTGATTTTTGTAATTCTTTTTTATATCTTTGAACTAAGCATCCCATTGCTATTAAATATTTACATGTTCCTTTTTCTTTATATTCAGCCATTTCAAGTATTGTATTTATTGCTTCTTGTTTTGCTGATTCTATAAAACCACATGTATTAACTATTATAATTTCTGCTTTTTCTACATCATTTACTATTTCAAATTTATTGTTTTTAAATAATCCTATTGTCATTTCTGTGTCTATTAAATTTTTAGAACATCCTAGTGATACAAATCCTACTTTCATTTTTTACCTCTTATTAATAATCATCATTATTACACATATTTTTTCTTGTCATTTCTAGCAAGTTTAGCTTAGTAAATCCTAATATTTGTGATTTTGTTCTATCCTTTTTTAAACTTTGTGCTAGCAATTCTATTATTTCTTTTTTACTCTTTTCTTCGTGCATATCTATATAGTCTATTATTATAATTCCACCAATATCTCTTAGTCTTAATTGTTTTGCAATTTCTACAGTTGCTTCTTTATTTACTTTAAATACTGTTTGCTCTAAATTATTGCCACCTGTGTATTTACCAGTATTTACATCAATTGCTGTTAATGCTTCCGTTCTATCTATTGTAATAAAACCTCCACATTTAAGCCAAATTTTTCTGTTACTCATTTTTTCAACTTGGCTTCTTAATGAATGCATTTCTAATAAATCTTCGTTTTCTTTTAAAACTAATTCTATTTTATTTTCCATGTCCATACTTTTTAATATATCATTTACATCTTTATTTGTTTTTTTATCATTTACAATAACTTTATTTAAGTTCTGGTCTACAACATCTATTAGTGTTCTTCTTAATAATGCTTTATTATCATATACTAATTTTGGTCCATTTAATTTATGTTCATCATATTCTTTTTTTATTTGTTTCCATTTTTTTATTAAGCTCTCTAAATCTTGTTTTAATATATCTTCTTCTATATTATTCCCAGAAGTTCTTATTATTGCTCCATCACCTTTTGGTAAAACTTTTTTTACTATTTCTATTAGTCTATTTTTTTCAGTTTCATCCTCTATTTTATGTGATACTGTTATAAAGTTTGTGTTTGGCATAAACACAACAAATCTACCTGGTAAATTAATATGTGTCGAAACTCTTGCGCCCTTAGATTCTGTTCCATCTCTTTTTACCTGTACTAATATTTTTTCTCCTGGCTTTATTATATCTGTTATATTTTTTTCTTTTAATTTACTATCTATATCTGTTTTTGCTTCATCTTCTTTTGGTAATAAATCCTTTAAGCGTATAAACGTATTTCTTTTTTCTCCTATATCAACAAATGCCGACTGCATTCCTTGTAGAACGCTTTGTACTTTACCACAATACACGTTTCCCTCTAATCTTTGATGGTTCTCATGTTCTTCGTGTTTTTCCACTAATATTCCATTTTCTACTAACATTATATTTTTTTTGTCTGGTTCTTTATTTATAATAAGTTCTAACATTTAAGTCTCCTTTAATTAAATTTATTCATTGCAACATCTATTCCATTTTTTAATATTTCAATTACACTTTCTGCTGCTTTTTCTATACTTTGTTCTAATACTTCTTTTTCTCGTTTAGGTATAGGTCCTATTACATAATTTATCATATCACCTTTATTTTGTGGTGCTCCTATTCCTACTCTTACTCTTATAAAATCTTCTGTATTTAAGTTTTGTACCACTGATTTCATTCCATTATGTGTTCCTGGTCCACCTTTTGATTTTAGTCTAATATCTCCTATATTTAAATCTATGTCATCATAAATTACTATAATATTTTTATTAGAAATTTTATAGAATTTTTTAAATTGTATAAGGCTTTCTCCACTTAAATTCATATATGTTTGTGGTTTTACCAATATTACTTTATTATTCTCTATTTCTCCCATTCCATATAGAGCATTAAATTTAGATTTGGATACTTTTATATCACATTTTTTTGATATTTGATTAATTACATCAAATCCCATATTATGCCTTGTATTTGCATAATCTTCTTCTGGATTTCCAAGTCCTACTATTAAATACATACTTTCCCCTCTTATATCACATATACTCAATATTATTAATATAACATATTTATTAGTTTTTGACAATATTTTACACAATTTAAGTTCTTACATTTTTATGTTTTACATATATAACTATAATATGAAAAAAGTATATATTTAAAAGATTCCGTTTTTCAAGGCGTTTAAGATACTACATAATCAATTGAAAGATACACACTCTAATTTAGAGAAAAATTCAAATTAAACAGGTCGAACTCACTTTGAAATATATACTTTTTTCATATTATAAACTTTTTATACTATATATTTTTAATTTAAATTAAAAAAAATTGCACGTTTTATTGTGCAATCTTTTACTTATTTATTAATCTTCTTTATGATCTTTTAAAAGTTCTAATTGTGAGATTAAAAGTGATTCCATTTTTGCTTTGTATACATCAAATTGTTTTTTTAGGTCATCTAATTCTTTTTGTTTTAAAAGTATTTGTGTATTTAATTCTTCTACAGAATTTTTAGCTTGAAATTCTGCATCTTTTATTATTTGTTCTGCTTGTTTTTTTGCAACTTCTTGTACATCATCTGCTGTTTTTTGAGCCATTATTAAAGTGTTTTGTATAGTATTCTCTATGTCTTTGTATTTTCCTACATTTGAATCTAGTTCTTCTCTTTGTGCTTTTAATTCTGCATTTTCTTTATATAATTTTCCATAGTCTAATGTTAATTCATCTAAAAAATCATCTACTTCGTCTACATTGTATCCATTCATCATTTGCTTTGCAAATTTTTTGTTTTCTATATCTAATGGTGTTATCATTATTATCACTCCTTATTATAAAAGGGCATACTACATATGCCCATATTTATTATTTTTGGTACTAGTTATTGTTTTTTAACCATGAAACTGAAAGTTTATTTTTTATTTCTTCTCTTGCTAAATCACTTGCTATTTCATAATTAACTGGTGCAACTAAAAATATTGCATTTGATACTTTTTGGATGTGTCCATCTAATGCATGAACTCCACCACTAATAAAGTCTACTATTCTTCTTGCTACGTCTTTATTTACATATTCTAGATTAACTATTATAGATTTTTTTTCTTTTAAATAGTTACAAATTTCTTCTGATTGTTCAAAAGAAGTTGGTTGTGTTATTACCATTTTTATTTGTTGTGGTTGTGGCATACTAACTACTTTACTTTTTCTACCAAAAAGACCTTTTTCTTCTACTTCTTCTTGTTCTTCTTCTCTTTCATATCCATATATATCATTCTCATTTTCAAAATCTTCATCATTTGCAGTATCTACTCCTAAAAGATCCCATACTTTATTCATAATTGCTCCTGCCATTAAAAAACCTCCTAATTTTTTTCTCATTCGTAATTTTCATATTATTAGTATCTAACTTTTCTTTTAAATTGTCAATACTTTTATTGGTTGTAATCAAATCTTAATTCCTTTGTAATATTTTTGTAATATTATTCTATACTTTTTAGGTCAGGATTTAATACTATTTCGTCGTATATTGAAACTTGTCTCATATTGTTTATTTCAGATGTAGTAAACCCTAGTTCTTTTAATTCTGATGAATCATAGTTTCTAATTATACAGTAATTTTCTCCTTCTTTTCGTATTTTTACTAGTATTTTACTTAAGTATCCACCTCTATTTCTTACTATATAACTTAATCCATTATCATATATAATTGCTGATTTTGCTACTTTTAATCCCTCATATTCCCACCAAATTACATCTAGTGACACTTTTCTATAATCTATTAGCTTTTCTACACATTCATTTATTTTTAATACTAATACTACATAATTTTCTATTTCATTTTTATATTCAATACTTGCTGTTACATTATCTTGGGTAGAAAGCCTTAATGTTACCTTGTCACCAACTTCTGCCTCTTTAGCTTCTTTTGAATTCATAATTGTTGCAATGTAGCATTCATAGTTATTTATGATTTTTCCGGCCTGTGAATTAGAACTTACTATTTGACCTGTTTTCAATTCTAAATCTTCTAAAAATTTCTTATCTATTTTTTCAAAGTTGTTTGGCGTTAAAACTTCTTCTAGATTATCTATTCTATATGAAACTACTCCACTCATTGGTGCTGTTACATATTCTGAATTTTTCTTTAATTCTTCATCATATTTTTCTTTTTCTTGTATTAAGCTATTTATATATGATCCAGCTTGGCTTAAATCTCCTGCAATCTTTGACTTTTTTGTAATATATGTATCTATATCTTTTTTATGCTCTTTTATTTTTTGAATTTCGTTTTCCTCATTTATTCCATCTATTTTATTTTCTATTTGACTATCTATAGCAGCTATATCACTTGTCCACAACTGATTTTGCCCAGAAATAGCTTCTTGTATTTTTTCATTTGTTTCTGCTATTTTTTGTTTTATATTTTCTTCGTTAGTTCCATAATATCTAAATATATTTTCTTCTTTTGCTACTTTTTCTCCTTCTGTTTTTATTTGAACCATACCATTTTTATAGTTAGTACCTTTAACTACAGTTTCCTCTCTAATTACATAACCTGTTACGCTCTCTTCGCTAGATATAGAACCATTCTCAATAATAAAAGTATCTGTTGGCTCTGCTACTAAACTTATTATTTCATATAGCGAATATATAAGAAATGATATTATTAAAACTAGTAATACTATGCCTACTACTTTATTTTTATTAGCTCTTTGGGTTGTATTTTTTTTCTTATTGCTTTTAGTTTTAGTATTATTAACTTTTCTTTTAGCCAAAGTGCAATCCTCCTTTATTATTAGTTATAAACTATTTAATATAATGTTCACATTATCATTTATATTATTAGTTCCATCTAACCAACAAATTTCTTGATTTTTTCTAAACCATGTTAATTGTCTTTTTGCATATCTTCTTGTTTCCATTTTTAATTTTTCTATCATTTCTTCTTTTGAAATATTGTTATTTAAATATTCTACAACTTCTTTATATCCGAAGTCCTTGCATTGCTGTTGGAAATGTATTGTACTTTTTTAAAATACTTTTCACTTCTTCTATAAGCCCTTGCTCTAGCATTATATCCACTCTTCTATTTATTCTATCATATAAAATTTGTCTGTCCATATTTATTCCAAAAACTTCATAGTCATATTTTACTTCATTTTTTCTTGATTCTAAATCTTGCTCAGTTTTTGTTTTTCCTGTTTTATGATATATTTCTAATATTCGTATTATTCTTTTTTTGTCATTTTTACTTATTTTATTTGTTGCTTCTGGATCAATTTCTAATGCCTTTTTATATAAATTTTCTAATCCCTCTTTTTGTGCAATTTCATCTAAATAGTTCCTATATTCTAAATCAATTTCTTCGTTTGCAAATTCTATTCCATATATTAAAGAATTTATATATAGACCTGTACCTCCACAAATAATTGGTGTTTTACCTTTTTTTAATATTTCTTCTATACAGCATTCTGCTTGTTTTTTAAAGTTTGATACACTATATCTTTCTTCTGGTGAAATTATATCTAGCATATAATGCTTAATTCCTTGCATTTCTTCTTTTAGTACTTTTGCTGTTCCTATATTCATATCTTTATATATTTGCATAGAATCTGCCGAAATTATTTCTCCATCTATTTTTTTTGCAAGTTCTATTGCAAGATTTGATTTGCCGTGAAGCTGTTGGTCCTACAATAACTATTACTTTTGGTTTGTTCATTTTTATTATTTCCTTTATTATTTTCTATTGAATTTACGTTCTATATCATATCTTGTCATTTTAATTGCTGTTGGTCTTCCATGTGGACATGTAAATGGGTTTGGCAAAACCAATAACTGTTTCATTAATTTATCCACTTCTTCATTTGTTAATTTCATATTTGCTTTTACAGCTGCTTTGCATGCTATTGTACTAATAAATTTATCTTCCTTTTCTTGTTTTGCAGTTATTGCAACTGTATCTATTTCATCTAATATTTCTAAAAATAGTTCTTTTGTATCTAAGTCCATGCATAGTGAAGGAACTCCTATTAGCCTTATTGTGTTATCTCCAAATTCTTCTATTATAAATCCTGCTTTTTTAAACAGTTCCGTATTTTCTTTTACTATTGCTCTTTCTTTATGTGATAGTTCTATTATATCTGGTAATAGCATTATTTGGGAATCTTTTTCCATATTGCTGTAAAAGTTTCTTTTTACTTTTTCATACATAACTCTTTCATGTGCTGCATGTTGGTCTATTATATATATTTCATCATTCATTTCTATTACTAAATATGTAGAAAATAATGCTCCTATATATTTGTATTTTGGTATTGCATTATAGCTTTCTTTTTCTTCAAATACAGATATATTTTCTACTTCTTTTAATGTTTTTATATCTATTTTAGTAGAGTCCTCTTCTGCTTTTTTTGTTTCTGGAAGTTTTCCAAATGTTTTTACATACATTTCATCAAAGTCTCTATTGGCAGGTTCTTCTGTTTTTGTACTTTCTAATTCTTTTTGTTTTTCTATTATCTCTTTCATTTTTTCTGTTTGTTCTTGTGTTGTTATTTCTATTTCTTCTGTTTGTCCTATATTTTTTTGTGCAAATATTTCTTGAAGTGTATTTGTACTATAACCTTCTATAAATTCATCTGCATCTTTTTCTCTTTTTTTAAATAATCCCATAAATCCAGGTTTCTTTATATCTTCTGACTCTACTTTTTGTTCTCTTTCTGTTTCTATGTTTTCTTGCACTTCTTCTTTTGTTGTTTCTTCCTTTATATCTAACTTTTGTTCTAATATTATTGGCTCTTTTTCTACTTCTTTTACTAAATCTCCTTTTAATAAAGTTTCTTTTACACTATGATATATTGCTTTAAATACTTTTTGTTCTTCTTGAAATCTTATTTCTAGTTTAGTTGGGTGTACATTTACATCTATTTTATTTGGTTCTATTTCTATATTTAAAACTACTACTCCATATTTGCCAATTGGGATTAATCCTTTAAATGCCTGTTCTACCCCAGCAGATAATGTTTTATCTTTTATATATCTTTTATTTACAAAAAACATTTGGTAACTTCTGTTATTTCTTGCAATTTCAGGTTTTCCTATTGCTCCTGTTACCTTTATTCCTTCATACTCGTAATTTACCTCTATAAGTCCTTCTGCAATTTCTTTACCATATATTGTGTATATTACTGTTTTTAAATCTCCATTTCCATTTGTTTGAATTATTGTTTTATTTCCGTTTATAAGTTTTATTGCTATATTTGGATTTGCAATTGCTATTCTAGTTATTGCATCTTCAATATATCCTGCTTCTGTAAAATCTTTTTTTAAAAATTTGTATCTAACTGGTGTATTAAAAAATAAGTTACTTACAGTAATTGTTGTTCCTTTTTGTGAAGCTGATTCTTCTATTTCTAAAATTTTTCCACCTTCTACTACTATCTTGTGTCCACTGTTTTCATCTTCCATTTTGGTTACTAATTCTACATGTGCAATAGCTGCAATACTTGCTAAAGCTTCACCTCTAAATCCCATAGATTTTACATTTTCTAAATCATCTGCTTTTCTTATTTTACTTGTTGCATGTCTTTCAAATGCAAATTCTAAATCATCTTTGCTCATTCCAGAACCATTATCTATAATTCTTATTTTTGAAATACCACCATTTTGTATTTCTACTGTTACATTTGTTGCACCTGCATCTATTGAATTTTCTACTAATTCTTTTACTACTGAAGCTGGTCTTTCTATAACCTCGCCTGCTGCAATTTTATTTATTGTTAATTCGTCTAATAATACAATTTTACCCAATTTAATTCCTCCTTAAATTCAACTCAAATTATATCATTAAACAAAAAAATTTTGTATACATTTTTATAAATTAATAATATAAATTTACTACAATTTAAGTTTTAATACACAATAAAAACAATGCAATGTAAAATTTTACATTGCATTGTTGGAGTTATTTTATAGTTCCTAGGCACATACCTATTAGTAGGCCTATCGTCACTAACCATAAAAATGCAGTAATTGTTGCAGCAACATCAAAAATAGTTTTTCGTGATATTATATCACATACAAAAAATATAATAGACATTGTTACAAAAAACAAATTAAGGATACTTACTGTCTTTATTTTTCTTAAAGTTGCAACTGTAGCTTCACTATATACCTCAGTTTTTACTGTTTTTGTCTTCGAAGAATTATAATATTCTTTGGCATCAATCTCCACTGTCTCAAGAGCATTTAAGTTTTGAGTAATTTTTTTTTGGTAAATAAGTTCTTCATTCTCATTATAATAATAAACTTCTACCATTGCTTCATACTCTTCATTGGTTGGATTTTTAACTTGAACAATAAAATTCTCCAAAACAGTTACTTCTATAATGTTGTTTGTTGCATATGCCGGCAATGTAGTAATAACAAGCATTACCAGTACTATTACCATCGCTACTGTTTTTTTAACTCCGTTTTTCCGTTTAATCATTTCAATTGCTCCTTTCAATTTTTCTGTTAATTAATGATTTGGAAAACTAAGTAAGCTAATAGCTAACGTTGTTTAT
>CAYMXX010000018.1:5716-14977 GCA_964394545.1 uncultured Clostridium sp. | reverse complement strand
GTAGGGGCGGACGACCCTGTCCGCCCAAACGCATCGCAGAAATTTCTTGAATTATGATATTCCTATTTTATAGGGAATTCCTTACGGGTCACGGGCGAACGCAGTTCGCCCCTACAAGGTTTGCAATAATTTTGAAAAAATAATTTTTCGGGTCGTCGAGGACGCCGACCCCTACGGCGTTTGCAATAATTTTGGTAAACAATTTTGAATTTTCGGGCGGACAGGGTCGTCCGCCCCTACAGAACCAGCGAAACATTGACCCTATAAATCACATTTCACACATCTAACCTCTCACATCTCTCATACAAATTACAATTTGTTTTTTATATTATTTCTAAATTTGCAAATTTTGCCATCAATCTTTTGTGTCCTGCTTTTTCGAAATTTATATCTAGTTTTAAATCTTCTCCTTCTTGTTCTACTGAATTTATTACGCCTTCTCCAAATTTTTTGTGGTATACTGTTACTCCTGCTCTAAATCTGCTTAAGTCTACTCCTTCTGTCTTTGTTTTGTTTAGTGTATTTAAAAAGCTTTCTGCTGTTCTAAATTGATATGCTGGTTCTTTTGGAGAAAATTTATCTGCAAATGCTTTTGTTTGATATTTTTTTACTGTTCCGTATTCCCATTCGTATGTTGTTTCTTTTGGTTCGTATAATTTTTCTTTTTTTATGTTTTTGTCTCCTTCTAGCATTTCTTCTGGAATTTCTTCTATAAATCTTGATATTTTGTTGCATGATGTTGAGCCAAATATTGTTCTTTGTCTACTACAAGTTAAGTATAAAAATTGTTCTGCTCTTGTTAATCCTACATAACAAAGTCTTCTTTCTTCTTCTAATTCTCTTGCTTCTCCTATTGATTTATAACTTGGAAATATTCCGTCTTCCATTCCTATTAAAAATACTACTGGGAATTCTAGCCCTTTTGCACTATGTAATGTCATTAGTGTTACTGCTTCATCTGTATCTTCTAGTTCGTCTACATCACTTGTAAGTGTTATGCTTTCTAAGAATTCTGCCAAATTATTTTCTACAGCTTCTTCTTCAAATTCTATTGCTACTGTTAAAAATTCGTCTAAGTTTTCTAATCTTGTTTCTGCTTGTGTTGTACTTTCTAACTCTAGAGCTTTTGTATATCCTGTTTTATTTAATGTTTGCTTTACAAGTTCTGAAATTTTAAGTTGGTCTTTACTTTCTTTTAATTCTTCTATTACATTTATAAAATCTCTTGAATTTGCAAATACTTTATTTAATCCAAATTCATCTGCTTTTTTTATTACTTCATACATAGAAATTCCGATTTGTAGATGAAATTGCTTCTATTTTTTCTAAACTTGTTTTTCCTATCCCTCTTTTGGGTTCGTTTATTATTCTTTGCAAGCTTAAATTATCTGATGTGTTTTGAATTAATCTTAAATAGCTAATTATGTCTTTTATTTCTTTTCTTTCGTAGAATTTGTGCCCACCTATAATTTTATATGGTATACCTTCTCTTACTAAAATTTCTTCTATACTACGTGATTGTGCATTCATTCTATATAAAATAGAAAAATCTGAATATTTTAAATATTCTTTCCTTTTTAAATGTTCTATTTCTTCAGCAATATATCTTGCCTCATCATATTCATCATTACAAATATGCACCTCTGGAAGTTTTCCTTCTTCTTTTTCTGTCCATAAGTTTTTTTCATATTTTTTGCTATTATTTTTTATTATTGCATTTGCTGCATTTAATATACTCTTTGTTGACCTATAATTTTGCTCTAATTTTATTATTTTTGTTCCTGGAAAATCTTTTTCAAAGTTTAATATATTTGATATATCTGCACCTCTAAAAGAATATATTCCTTGGTCATTGTCTCCAACAGCTGTAATGTTTCCATGTCTTGCTGCAATTAATGTTAATAATGTAAATTGTGATTTATTTGTATCTTGATATTCGTCTACTAATACATATTTAAACTTATCTGAATAATATTCCAAAACGTCTGGATTTTCAGTTAATATATCTATTGTAAAGTTTATAATATCATCAAAATCTATCGCATTATTTTCTTTTAATTTTCTTTGATATATAGCATATATTTCTGCAATTTTTTCTTTTCTATATTCTCCATTAGTTCTTAATTTGTAACTTTCTGGTGTAAGCATTTCGTTTTTTGCGTTACTTATTTCTGATAGCACACTTCTATCTGTAAATAATTTATCGTCAATATTTAGCTCCCTTAAACATTGTTTTACTAGGCTTCTTTGGTCTGATGTGTCAAATATTATAAATGAGCTTTCATAACCTAATCTATCTATAAATCTTCTTAAAATTCTAACACAAATAGAGTGAAATGTTCCAAGCCACATTTCATTTGCTGCTTCACCAACTAATGATTCTACCCTTGTTTTCATCTCATTTGCAGCTTTATTTGTAAATGTTATTGCAAGTATTTGCCATGGTTTTACATTTTTTTCTCCTATTAAGTATGCTATTTTATGTGTTAATACCTTTGTTTTTCCGAGAACCAGCTCCTGCTATAATCAAGTTTGGTCCTTCTGTATTTATTACAGCTTCATATTGTTTATCATTTAGTCCTTCTAATATATTCATTTGTTTCTTCCTTCCTTTTCTTTCTAATTATACAATTGATAATCTTTTAGTCGTTTGCACTATATATTTTATTTATAATTTTATCTAAGCATTTTTGTATTTCTTTTGCACAATTTTTGTATACATTTATTCCATATCCCCATGGGTCTTCTATATCTAAATCATTTTGTGGATATCCGGCATATTCTTTTATTGTAAATATTTTTTCTTTTAATTCTGGGTATATATTTATAACCATATTTTTGTGTGATGTTGTTGCACAAAGTATTATATCCATGTTTTTTATATTTGAATTTCTTATGTTTGTTGCTCTATGTTTTTTTAAGTCTATTCCATACTCGTGCATTGTTTCTATTGCTTCATATGTTGATGTATCTCCATTTTGTGCATACACACCACACGAATATACTTGTACATTTTTATTTTTTTCTTTTGTCATTTTTTCAAACATTACATGTGCCATAGCGCTTCTGCAAATGTTGCCTGTACATATAAACATTATTTTCATTCTTTTTGTTTCCTTTCTTTAAATTGGAATTTGTTAGGGTGATTTCTGCGATACATTCCCTCAAAAATTAAAATATTAAAATTCAAATTCATATAATTCCTAAAATATATTTTTCTTTTTTTACAGGTTCTTTTACTATTTGATATGCATTTTTAATTTCTTCTACTGCTGTTTCTCCCTTTTGTTTATTGTTTGCATATACAAATGCTAATATGTCTCCTTTTTGCACTTTGTCTGCATTTTTTTTGTTTAATACTATTCCTACTGCTTTATCTATATCATCTTCTTTTCTTAACCTTCCTGCCCCTAGGTCTACTGATATTTTTCCTATTTCTCCTGCATTTAATTTTTTTACATATCCATTTTCTTCACAAATTACTGGTAATATGTATTTTGCTTTTTCAAATTTGTCTGTATTTTTTACATATTCTATATCGCCATTTTGATTTTGTACTAATTCTAAAAATTTATTATATGCCTTTCCGTTTTTTATATTTTCTAATATTTTTAGTTTGTTTTCTTCTAAATTTTCTCCTTTATCTGCAAGTTTTAATATATATGCTCCTATTGTTGTTATTATTTCTTTTATATCTTCTGGCATATTTCCTTTTAAACATTCTATTGTTTCTATTATTTCTAAACTGTTTCCTATTGCATATCCTACTGGCTCATCCATATTTGTAATTACACATACTGTTTCTCTATTTGCTAATTTTCCTATATTTTTCATTATGTTTGATAATTCTATTGCATTTGCTTCATTTTGCATAAAGGCACCGCTTCCGCATGTTACATCTAATACTATTTTATTTGCACCTGCTGCTATTTTTTTACTCATTATGCTTGATGCTATAAGTGACATATTATCTACACAACTTATTGTATCTCTTAATGCATATATTTTTTTATCTGCTGGCGCTAAATTTGATGTTTGACCTATTATGCTTATTCCAATATTTTGCACATTTTGTATAAATTCATCTATTTTTATTTCTGTTTTATAACCTGGAATTGATTCTAATTTATCTACTGTTCCTCCTGTAAATCCTAGCCCTCTACCAGACATTTTAGCAACTGGCACTCCGAGTGAAGCAATAATTGGCATTAATACTCATGTTATTTTATCTCCAACCCCTCCTGTACTATGTTTATCTATAACTGTTTTAGAAATTTGGGATAAATCTAAAATTTCACCAGAGTGTGCCATTTCTAATGTTAGATTTGTAGTTTCCTCATTATTTAAGCCATTTATATATATTGCCATAATTAATGCTGCTGCTTGATAATCTGTAACAGTGCCTTTTGTATATTCTTCTATAAAATATTTAATTTCTTCTTTGCTTAATTCTAAGCCATCCCTTTTTTTGGCTATTATTTCTTTAATATTCATGCTTATACCTCCCCTTCATGTAACAGGCGTAGTTGGATTTCCAACTGCGCCATTCCCCTTTTATATAAAATTTTTTACGAAACTTTTTCTATGTATTGAACATATTCCATATTCTTTTATTGCTTGTATATGTTTTGCTGTACCATATCCTTTATGACTTGCAAATCCGTATTGTGGATAAATCTTATCATATTCTCGCATTATTCTATCTCTTGTTACTTTTGCAATAATTGATGCTGCTGATATGCTGTAAATTTTTGCATCGCCTTTAATTACTGATATATATGGTATTCTATGTGTATCTATTTTTTCTAGTGCATCTACTAAAATAACTTCTGGTTTTACTTTTAGATTGTCTATTGCCATTGTTAATGCTTTTTTTGTTGCATTTAATATATTTATTTCATCTATTTCGTCTTGCATTACAATTCCTGTACTCCACGCAATTGCTTCACTTGTTATTTTTTCATAAAGCATTTCTCTTTTGGTTTCAGATACTTTTTTTGAATCATTTACATATTCTATAAATGATTCTGGTTTCATAATTACGCATCCTACGACTACTGGACCTGCTAATGGTCCTCTTCCAGCTTCATCTATACCTGCAATATATTTTATTCCATTATCATATATATTTTTTTCATATTCTTTTAATTTGTTTAGTCTTTCTATTTCTCTTTCTTTCATCTTTAATCCTCTTGTAATTCTGTTAAACTATATTTTCCATTTATTCCTTTTGAATAGTATACTTCTATTCCATTACTGTTGTCGCCATAATATATAATATAAAACTTATCCTCGTCCACTTTTATAGAAGATAATTCTTGGCTGTTTAAATCATCTTGTGTCCAAATATAGCAATTTTCTTTTTTTCCTTCTGGAATTCCCTCTACTGTTTCTGCTAATTTAGTTCCTACTAGATTTTCTATATCTTTAAAATTGTATTTATCTTTAACTATTTTTGCTTTTGTTTTTATTGATATCATATTTGTTATTATGTCTTGTTTTTCTGATTCGTCTATTGATTTTGTTCCCATTTCTATGGTTACTCCTACTAATATTAGCATTACTACTACTGTAATAACTAGTGCTACTATTGTTATACCATTTTTATTTTTTAAATTCATTTTTTCAGCTCCTTTAAATATATTGTTATTATATTATATGTAAAAATTTATTTCAATACAATTTTTATTTAAGTTTCGCTATTTTTAAGTATATAAAGTATATATTTAAAAGGTTCCGTTCTTCAAAGCGTTTAAGATACTAATGCATTCAAGTAAAAGATACACACTCTAATTTAGAGAAAAATTTTAATGCAACAGGTCGAACTCACTTTTAAATATATACTTTTTTTCATAGATAACTTTATTAAAATACCAAAACTTAAGAATTTTTTAAGATACATCTTGTATTATATTTTTACTTTAGGTTATTATTATATTAGATATTTATTTTTTTAGGAGGTTATATTATGAATGACAATAATGATTTTTTCAAGAATTTTGATAACCCATCTAAGAAGTATTCTAGTTTGGGCAAAACTTTTTTAGTTCCATTTTTTTCTGGGATTTTAGGATCAGTTCTTGTTATTGCAGTAGTTTTTGGAATTCCTAGCATAAAAAATTCTATTTTGAACACTTCTTCTACCAAGACAGAGGAAACCTCTGCTTTGCCTACTTCAACATCTAATACTGGAACTGTTCAAACTGTATCTCTTTCTAATTATTCTGATACTGCAATATATTCTGCAAATAAGGTATTGCCCTCAATTGTTGGTATTACTGTAGAATATACTGTAACTTCTAACTTTATGCAAGGTATTTCTCAACTTGCTCAAGCGCAAGGTTCTGGAATTATAATTAGTAATGATGGATATATTTTAACAAATAATCATATTATTAATTCTTCTGATTCTTCTGTTTACTATGAAGTTTCTAAGGCAACAAAAGTATATGTTTATTTGTATAATGACACTACTCCATATGAAGCTACAATTATTGGAACAGATGAAAAAACTGATTTAGCTGTTATAAAAATTGAAAAAGATGGTTTAACAGCTGCAGAGCTTGGTGATTCTAATTCAGTAAAAATTGGTGAATTTGCAATGGCTATTGGAAATCCTTTAGGAATGCAAAGTAGTGTTACTTCTGGAATAATAAGTGCCGTAAATAGAACTGTTACAGGTGAAAACGGCACTGCTTATACATTAATTCAAACTGATGCTGCTATAAATTCTGGAAATAGTGGTGGTGCATTAGTAAATAGTGAAGGTAAGGTAATTGGTGTTAATACATTAAAGCTTTCTGGAACTGGTGTTGAAGGTATGGGATTTGCTATTCCTATTAATGATACTATTGATGTTTATAATCAATTAATTGACCATGGTAAAGTTTTAAGACCTTATATAGGTATTGAAGGAATTGATATAACAGATTCTATGGCAGAAAAGTATAATCTTCCTGTTGGAATTTATATTAAAAGTGTTCAAAATTCAAGTCCTGCCTCTTTAGTTGATTTAAAATCTGGAGATATAATTACTGCTGTTGACGGAACTTCTGTTAAAACAATGGATGAATTAAATAAGATAAAAGAAGCTAAAAATATTGGAGATACATTAGAACTTCAAATTAGTAGGAATAATCAAACATTTAAAGTTAATATTAAATTAGCTGAAACTCCTTAAATTGAAATAAAGTTATAACTTAAAAAGGCTCTCAATTAAATTTTGAGAGCCCTTTTCTAAAATATTACCAAATCCGTTTCACTTGTATAATCATTGTTTCCATAGGCATATACTAAATATAGTATTTTATTTTTTCCTAAGAAAAAGTTTTTAGTATTTTCTATTTTATATATATCATCATTTGGGTTTCTTTTATATACATTATATCCTTGAGTTATAATACTTTCGTTTTGCTGTCCTACTTTTGTTATTTCTTCTGTTATTTGTGTTTGCATTTGTTCTCTGTCTAAATTTCTTTTTTGTATAATTTCTTCTATTGTTACTAATTTATCTTCGTCTAAATTATAATTATATGTTTGAATAATTGTTCTTTGAGGATTTGTTCCTTCCTTTAATGTGCACTTTATAACTAGAGATAATATATTATCATTAATGTAGCCAACATATCCCATATTATATATTGTGTAAGCTTTGTTATTTATAATTATATCTGCTATTTTTCTACCAAATGTATTAAATATTTCTTCATTTATTTTTTTAGTTGTTTCTGTTTCTATTTTAAATAAAGGAATTTTTGCTATTATACTATATTTAGTTTCTTTTTTTTCGTTGATATCATATTTGGTTTCGATTATTTCATCATAGTTTATATTGGCATTTGATACATTTACTGTACCTTCTTTATTAATAGTATTGGTAAAGATTGAATCAAAATTATTTTTTAGTTCTTCATAATTTGCTTGTTTTTTTTCTTCTGCTGTTTTAGTTATTTTACTATTTGTAATTTGAGCATATATTCCTATTGCTATTGCTATACTACATGCTAGTATTGCTCCTATTATTATAATTAGTTGTTTTTTGTCTCTCCAAATATATTTTAACATTAGATTACTCCTTGTATTTAAACATAGATATATTTTATATTTTGTTTTAATTAATGTCAATGCGTTTTTTAGTATATAATTTGAAAAAATGATTGACATATTTCTTTTGTTGATGTAAAATATCTTTACGGTAGCGAACAATGTTTTGTTTAAGGAGTGGTTTTTATGAGTATAATTAATTTTAGTAGAACTGTTAAAAGCAAGTCATATCTAGCTATTAGCTTATTAGGAAATAGCTATAAACTTAATATTAAGTATTCTAAAAATCTCTCTATAGATCTTGTTCAAAATGACTCTGAATTTTGCTTATTTTTACCAGATAAATATAAGCATATAGATAATATGGAGATTATAAATTCTGCAATAAAAAAATTATATGATGAAGTGGCTTTTAAAAATTTAGAATATTCTTTAGAGCTTGCTAGACATATTTTTAAATTTGCTCCAGATGATTATAAAATTCAAAGATTAAAAGATTCATACTATAAATGTTCAAAAAAAGTTTTAACTATAAATCCAGATATTTATCAATATAACCAAGAAATTATAGATACAACGATTTTACAAGCTTTTTGTAAAATGCAATTTAAACAAAACTCTTTAGCCTACAAAAATTCTTTAGAGTTTGCTTTAAATTCTTATGAAAAATATAGAAATCAACAAAAAATAAAAAAAGCAATTTTAAGAGTTTCTTAAAATTGCTTTTTTATAAATTTATAATTTGTTATACTGCACATGCCAATTTTCTTAATTCTTCTGCATTTTGAATTGCTACTTTTGTTATTTCTCCATTAGAAATTCTAGCAATTTCTTGTATTGTTTTTTCTTCGTTTAATAATTCAACATTAGTTGTAGTTTTTCCATTATTTATTTGTTTATATATGTAATAATTGTAATCTCCTTTTGCTGCAATTGTTGCTAAATGCGTTATACAAATTATTTGATGATTCTTTGCAATCAATTTCATCTTATCTGCAACTGCTTTTGCTGCTTTTCCACTTATTCCTGTATCAATTTCGTCAAATATTAATATTCCAACTTTGTCTATATTTGCAATAACTGTTTTTATTGCAAGCATTATTCTAGACATTTCACCACCTGATGCAATTTTGGTTAATTCTTTTTCTTCTTCTCCTATGTTTGTACAAATCATAAATACAACTTCGTCTAATCCATTTTTATTATATTTTTTGTCTT
>CAYMXX010000018.1:0-5616 GCA_964394545.1 uncultured Clostridium sp. | reverse complement strand
CTTTTCATTGTAAATATTGTATCTAGTCTTCTTTCTATTTCCTGCATCTCATATGGATTATAGTCTGTGTCTTCCTTTAGTGCATAAATATCTCTACTAGTTTCCTGAATTTCATAATATATATTTTTTAATTCTGCTAATTTTTCTTTATATATTTCTCCACAATTTTCTATTTTTTCGAAGCATTTTATAGAATTAGAAATACCTTCTATTGCATTATTGTTTAAATTATCATCTATAATTTGTAAATTTTCTTTTAATTTTTCGCTATTTACCATTATAGTATGCTTTTCATTTAGTTCTATTTCCTCTGTTTCCTTTAAATTAGCTGTTTCTATTTCGTTCAATTGATATTTTAATAAATCTAATTTTCTTTCTTTTTCTGTTTCATTTCCGTAGTTATTTTCTAATTCTATTTCTATTTTATTATATTGAGTAAACAGTTCTGTATATTTTATTTTTAATGAAACTATTTCCTCTCCTGCAAAGTCATCTAGATATGATATATGATTAGAATTATCTAATAAGTTTTGATTATCGTGTTGTCCATGTATATCTATTATTTTACTCATAACTTTTTTTAGCTCTGCAACTGTTACTAATTTTCCATTTATTTTACATGTATTTCTTCCATTTGAATATATTTCTCTAGAAATAATTATATTTCCGTCTTCTGAAATTTCATTTTCTGGTAAATAGATACTTGCTTCTACTAATGAATAATTTTCCCCTTTTCTTATTATTTCTTTCGAAAATCTTCCACCAGAAATTATCTCTAATGCTTGTATTATTAATGTTTTTCCAGCTCCAGTTTCTCCTGTTAAAATATTTAATCCTTCGTTAAAATCTATTGATAAATCATCTATAATTCCTATGTTCTTTATATGTAAAGTAGATATCATTTTTCTCCTCCGAATATCTGTTTGTATGTATTTTATTACTTTACTTTTTCATTGTCAATAGTTTTTGCGAAAAAATGTTCTGTTCATGATATTTTTATCTCTCTTTGTGTTAATTTGCTTGCAAAATATCTATCATGTGATACAAACAATATAGTTCCTTTGTATTCTTGTAGTGTTTCTTCTAAAGTTTCTCTTGAGCTTATATCTAAATGGTTTGTCGGTTCATCTAATATTAAGAAATTGGTTTCTTTTATTACAAGTTTTGCAAGCAATAATCTTACTCTTTCTCCACCAGATAATTCTTCTAATCTTTTAAATACATTGTTTCCAAAGAACATATATTTTGCTAAATATGTTCTTATTTCTGTTTGACTTTTGTTATATTCTTTTGAAAAGAAATCGAAAATTGTTTCTTTCTCGTTATCAAATTTTATTTCTTGTGGAATATATCCAATTTTTACAGAAGGATTTAATTTTATATTTCCATTAAATTCTGTGTCTGCTCCCAAAATAATTTTTATTAAAGTAGATTTTCCGAGAACCATTTTTACCAACTAGTCTAACTTTTTCTCCAAAATATATCTCCATATTAAAATTATCAAATATTACTTTTTCTCCATATTTTTTGCTTAAATTTTTAATACTCAATACATCTTTTCCTGAACGTGAAGTCATATTAATATTAATTGGAAGTTTTTTCTTTTCTACAGTTACTTTATCCAATATTTCCAGCTTTTCAAGTCTTTTTTCTATACATTTTGCCCTTTTAAAAAATGATTCATTTTGTTCAAGTTCACCAAAACTTCTTAATTTTTTTATTGATTCTTTCATTTTTTCAATTTGCTTTTGCTGTGTTTTATATTTTTCAAACTCTGCTAAAGTCCTTCTCTCATCTTCTTTTACGAAATATGAATAATTACCAAAATATACTAGTGTTTTTCCTTTTTCTAATAGTATTATTTTATTTACAACTTTATCTAAAAAATATCTATCATGTGAAATTAAAATAACTGTACCTTTATATGAATTTAGAAAATTTTCTAGCCACTCCAATGTTTCTATATCTAAATGGTTTGTTGGTTCATCTAATAATAAAATACTTGGATTTTTTAGCAATATTGTTGCTAAATTTACTATGGTTTTCTCTCCACCACTTAAAGAATTATATTCTTTGCTTAAAAATTCTTTACTGAATTTAAATCCAGAACATATCTTTTTAAATTTTTCTTCTAATTCATATCCTCCTAGTACTATATATTCTTCTTGTAATTTTCCGTACTTTTTTATTAGTTCTTCCATATTTTGACTTTGATCTAACATCAAATCTTCTAATTGTTTTAATCTTTTCTCTATATCAAAATATTTTTTAAAGCTTCTTTTTAAATATTCTTCAACTATTACATTCTCTTTTTCTTTTGAATATATTTGCTTTAAATAGCCAATCTCAGAGTTTTTTCTTATATTAATTTTTCCTGAATCTATATTTTCTTCACCACTTATTATTTTTAAAATTGTGGATTTTCCTGAGCCATTTTCTCCAATTAAAGCTATTTTTTCTCCTGTTTTTACTTCAAAATTAACTCCGTCTAATACATTTTTTAGTCCGTAGTTTTTCTTTATATTATTTAATTCTATTTCTATCATTTTTTATATCTCCTTATCTTATTTAATTTAAGTATAACGAGATATATTTGCTATAACCTTAACTATTACAACCTTATAGCAATTATCTCGTTGTAATAGTTTTGCAGCCGAAATCTCTAAATTTTATTTCTGCTTCTAATTTTTCTTTTCTGTACATTTTAGTTCCTCCTATATTATTTTCCTTTATTCTTCTCCTTTGCTCTTTTATCATTTATTATTTCCATTTCTTTTGGAGTTATAAGTGTTACATTATTTTCTTTTGCCCAACTAACACATCCTTTTAAAACTAAATTTAAGAATGGTCTTGGTACTTTTATTAACATTTCGCATGCATCTTCTGTAAATTTAATTTCTGGATCTATTCTTGATGCAGCATATTTTACTGAATCTAAATCTACTCCTTTATTTTTTGGAATTGGCATTGATATTGGTCTTTTGAATTTTGTATACCAAAAGTTTTTAGAATCTCTATATCCATAATCAACTGGAACATCTGGGAATCCTCCAGCATTAACTCCATTTATTATTGTGTTATAATATTTTTCTTTCATTAATATGTTATCAATTTTTAATATGAAGTGTGCTCCAAATTCAGATGTTATTCCATTAAAATTGTGATATGGTCCTTTATATTCTTCTTGTACTTTATCGTTTTCTGCTCCGTCTAATTCTTTTACCCATGTACATTCAAATACTTGGTATGCTTCTTTTATTACTTTAGGATATTTTTCTTTATCGTTTTCTCTTGCTCTTTTACCATCAACTAATGTATATATACATTCTTTCATTTTTTCTTCTGGAGTTTCTCCTGGGAAACCTAGTCTAACTGTTTCTTTAAAATATTTTTTATCATCTGGTAAAAAATTAAGTGCACATTTACCTGTTTTTAATAGGTTTTTACATGTGTTTGAGCTATTTCTACATTCTAGCACCATTGCATAATATCCTTTTCCTGCAATATAATATGGAAAGCATAGTGAGTATGAGCCTATATTTGTAAAACCTTTTTCGTCTATTGTTGATATTTCTATTGTTGGCATTGGGAAAAAGCTTGATGTTTGGTAGAAATTATCAACTATCCTCATATCTTTAAATCCTTCTAAATTTTCAATTTTTTTAGTTTCTGAATTCATATAACTTCCTCCTATGTATTATTTGGATTATATTATATCATATATTTCCAAATGTAGTTAATGTTATTTTATTATCTTCTGTTATAGTTAATTTTCCTGGTACTTTATTCTAATTTATTGCCCATCATATTCCTTCTATTTGCCTCATCTATTCACCTTCTTCTCTCAAATGATATACTGGATCAATTGTAAGCACATAATCTTGCTTTTGACATTTTCCATTTTTTAAGTAAAATTCTTCTACCTCTTTTTTTATAAATTGTTCTACACTTTCTTCATCTTTACCTATCTCTATTGAATAATCACTTGCTTTATTGTTATTTGGATTATACTCTTCTGTAAAGCATGCTCTATATTTTCCATCTTTGCATAGTTTTATAGAAATTGTCTTGTTTTTTTGCATATTTATAAATGTACTAATTGTAATAGAAAATGGATTTTTGGTTCTTCCTTCCCAAACATTCCAATTGTATTGTTTTGCAATAGCACAAATTTTCCATATTACATTGTCAAATTTTTCTTCTTTTTCCCTAAAAGATTGAGTTCTACTTTTTTTGTTTTCATATTTCTTGTCATATTCCTCTAATCTCATTCTTAGTAATCCTGCATTAGTAGAATCATTTTTCCATGGATGTGCAAAATGATTTGTACTTCTTCCTATTTGTAAATTTTTAAATATTTCAATGTCTCTTGTACTTAAAATATCCCTTTCTTTTAATTCTTGCATAAATGATTTTTTATAAATAAATTCATATTCTTTTTGTGCTCTAATATCCCAAAACGTATCATAAAGACTTGTTCCATTTGCTCTAATCCAATCCCACATAAATGTTTTACTCTCTACATTTGGCGCATCTATATGACATCTTTCACATAACAGAACTAAATTTGAAGGTTCATCTTTTCCTCCTAAACTGTCTGGTATTATGTGACATCTTTGAAGTCTTTTTTTATATCCACATCTCCAACACCTTTCTTTTGCTTCTGCCCAATCTACACTAAGTCCACATTCGTCTTGTTTTCCTTCCCAATATTCAACAATTTCTTTTTTTGTTGTTTTTATAGGTGCTCTGTTTTTATTTTTTTTACGTTTTTTTAGTTTATCAATTTCTTGTTGAAGTTCTTCTATTTTTTCTAGCAATTGTTCTTTATCTAATTCTTCCATTTTTATCACCTTTTTTATAAGATTTTATATTTTTTTTAATTTAGCTGTTATATTGGGATTATAAATATACTTGCCGTCTATTTTTTCATATACATCTCCAACTTTTGCATTTTTAGGTAAATCTATATCAGATATTGCATATGGTCCTCCATCACCATGTTCTGATATACAAACTGATTTATCATCCATTATATGTAATATCATAATATAGGATCTTTTTCAATATTTGTATGGATTTAGTTGTAATTTCCAATATTCTATTTTTTTGCTACAATGCCATATAAAACTCTTTTTAATAATATTCCTTTTTCTGTTTTGTATCTGTTTACATATTTGTCAAATAAATCTTTTTCTATTATTGTTCTGTGTTCAAATTTTTCTCCTTTTATTTCTGAAAAATCATCCAATATAGGTGTTTTTAAAACCAATGCCATTAAATCATCTTCTGTTTCATAATATTCATTTTGTAATATTTCTACTTTTTCAATATTTTTAAATCCCGCTTCAACCAAATCTTGATAATCCTTTTCTGATATTGCAATTTCATCATTATATGCTTGCCCTCTTCCAAATAACTCTTTTATTTCCCAACAATCCTTCTTGTCTATACCTTCTATAATAAGCTTTCCACCTGGTACTAGACAATTATAAATCTGTTTTGCATTTATAATTGTATGTCTTGCTGATATTAAATCAAATGTTTCTTTTGGAAAATTCATATTTAAATTATCCATTTTTGTGAATTTCACTCTTTTATTTGGATATTTTTTAG
>CAYMXX010000017.1:0-15181 GCA_964394545.1 uncultured Clostridium sp. | reverse complement strand
TTCCTATTCCCCTTGAACCACCTGTTACTATAACTGTTTTCATCTTTCTCCTCCAAAATGTAAAATTAAAGCAGACCATTAAAATAACGTTCTGCTTTAAATATAATGGAGCCGCTAGTCAGACTTGAACTGACGACCTACTGATTCATACCACTACAATTTTCATTGCCTTAACGTTTGTGGTCTGGACTTTCTCTTTACCATAGTTTTTATAACCTTAGGTACACCGTATAAAGTCTCTACACTCAAAAATTTCTTTTTTAGCTCGGGATTAGCATATTGTTATAAACTTAGCCTTCCCCGAATTAGCGGTGTCCACTCTATGTGTTTCCACATAAAGGTGCAAGATGATTCTGAATAAAATATTCATCCTACAAGTCAGTTGCTCTACCAACTGAGCTACAGCGGCATATTAAATTGGTGACCCCTACGGGAATCGAACCCATGTCTCCGCCGTGAAAGGGCGATGTCTTAACCGCTTGACCAAGGGGCCTTATATAAACAACTGCTAATGAATCATTAGCAGTTGTTTTGGTGAGCTATCCGCGACTCGAACGCGGGACAACTTGATTAAAAGTCAAGTGCTCTACCACCTGAGCTAATAGCCCATAACTACCAAAAAGTAATTATTTAAGCAACCGTTTCTCAACAGTTGCTTAAATATATTATAATATTTTTTTGCAATTGTCAATGCTTTTTTGAAAATTTTACATTTTTTTTCAAAATTTTTATGAATTTAGCTTTTCTAATAATGTTTCTACATCTATTCCATGTACTGCACAAGCCTCTTCTAACGTTTCTCCTTGTGATGCTGGGCATCCTAGGCAGTGCATTCCTGCTTCTAATAATATATTTGCTTTTTCTGGTGCTGTTTCTAGTAATTCTCCAATTTTTGTTGTTTTCTCTATCATATTATTTCCTCCTTAAAAATTCTTAACACTTATGAACATCGTTATTCACTTTCTTAAAAAATTTTAACATATTTTTTAAAAAAAGTATAGACAAATTTAAAATTATATATTATTATGGTAAAAAATGTAAAAGGTGGTGGTTTTATTTAGCAATTTAATTCATATTTTTTTTATATCTTTTATTATTAATATTTTTATTACTTTTTATTCTATCTATTCTTTAGTAAATCTTAAACTTTTTCGCAATTCACAGGGTTCAAAATTAAAATTAAAAAATATTTAAACTTTAGGAGGTCACTTTGAAAAAACATACTAAACTTTTTTGCCTTTTTCTCTCTCTTTTGTTTTTTTGCTTTATGAAATATTTATTCTACCCAATTTTTAATTCATCTACTTTAATTTTTCCTTATGCAATTAATCCATTTGATATTGTAACTACATACCCTACTGCTTGGTATTATATTAAATTAATTTATTATATAACGTTTTTTATATCTACCTACGTACTTTTAAATTCTTTTTTTAACTTTATATTTTTTAATTTAAAAATACCAAAGCATATACCTAAAAAAATTAATTCAACTATTTTACATTCAAATTTTGATTTATTGCTTGGAAAAAATTCCAGTACAGGAGAAAAAATATATATCCCTGAAAAATCTCTTTATCAAAATGTTTTAGTAACTGGAACTATTGGTTCTCGGCAAAACTAGCTCTGTAATGGAACCTTTTCTTAATCAATTTATTAAGCAGGAAACTCCAAAACTTGGTATGCTAATTTTAGATGTAAAAGGCAACTTTCATAAAATAGTAAAGAAATATGCAAAAATGTATGATAGGTTAGATTTTTTGATTGTAGTTGAGCTTAACTCTAAAATAAAGTACAATCCTTTAGACAAACCAAATCTTAAACCTTCTGTTCTCGCAAACAGATTAAAGACTATTTTAGAATTATTTTCTTCTAACAACTCTGACTCTTATTGGCTTGATAAATCTGAGCAAGTTATTACCGAGGCAATTAAATTGTGTAGATTATATAATAATGGATACGTTACTTTTTTAGAACTTCATAATTTAATAAATTATGATAATTATTTTCAAACTAAAATTGAGCTATTAAGAAAAGCTTTTCAATCCGGAACTCTTTCACGCGAAAAAATTTATGATTTATATTCTTCTTTAAACTTTTTTGAAAATGAATTTAAACATTTGGATTCAAGAACTCTTTCAATTATAAAGTCTGAAATTACAAGAATTACAAATACTTTTGTCTCTGATTATGATATTTTAAATACATTTTGTCCTTCTAAAGAGGAAATTAATTTTTCTCGGATTTGAGTCATTAATTAAAGGAAAAAATATTGTTGTTCTTAATATGAACATTGCCAAATATAAAAATCTCTCTAAAATTATTGCAGCATATTTAAAATTGGACTTTCAGTCAGAGGTTCTTATGCAATTATCTAACAAGAAAAATATTTATCCTACTGTTTTTATGTGTGATGAATATCACGAATATGTAACTCTATCTGATAGTGATTTTTTTGCACAAAGTAGAGAAGCAAAATGTATAAATATAGTTGCTACTCAAAGTTATACTTCTCTTTTAAATACGTTAAAGGATGAGTCTTCTGTAAAAGTAATTGTCCAAAATTTAGTAAATAAATTATGGCTTCGCACTGATGACATTTTTACAATAGAATCTGCTCAAAAACAAATTGGTAAAGAGGATAAAATTAAATATTCAAAAAACATCTCCGAAAATGCAGGAGAAACAAATTATAATTATTTTACTAATTCTCTTGAATCTAAAAAATCAAATATTTCTGAAAGTATTTCCACTCAAGTTCATACTGATTTTGTATATGACACAAATTTTTTTACTCAAAATTTAAAAACATTTTCTTGTCTTGCTTTTTTATCCGATGGAACTCAAATACTTCCTGCTTGTAAAGTAGACTTGTTCCCTTCTTTTTTGGAAGTAATGGATAAAAAAGTTTCTTCAAATAACAAAATTATATAGAAAGGTGATTTTATGAAAAAAAATTTTTTATTTATTATTTATTTTATTTTTATTATTTTTTTATTTTTAATATTTTTGCCAACTGATACTTTTGCAGCTTATCCTAAATTGGTTACCAAAATAGTTAAAGGTTTTGAAACTATTGAAAGTTGGATTTTAAAAGCCTCTACACCTGCTGCTGCAGTGGCTGTTGGAACTGGTGTTTTTATGAAAAAGTTTAGTTTTGGTGATGAAGAAAGAATTCGACTTGGAAAAAAAGTAATTAGGGGAAGTCTTTTCTCTTATGCTTTTATTTTAGCCATTGATCTAATTCTTTCTACTATTCAAGTTTTAGTAGCTTAAGGGGTGATGTTTTGGAATCTACACGGTGTAAATATTGTTCAAACAATAACAGAAACCATTAATAATTTATTTTACAATTTATTTTCTTCTGTTGATAATAGCCTATATTCTGTTTTAGATGATTTACTCTTTATTAATTTGGATATTTTTGATGATACTTATATGGAAAAATTTTTTGGAACAAATTCTTCTTCTGGATTAATTTTAATATGTAATTCCTTAATTATAGGAATCTCGCTTTACTATGTTTGTTCTTTACTCTTATCTCACATTACTTTTTCACAAGTACAAAAGCCTTCACAATTTGTTTTTAAATTGTTTTTTTGTGCGATTTCTATTAATTTTTCATATTTCTTAATTCAACAAATAATATTAATTGCTTCAAATGTTTCTCTTGCAATAAGGGAAGTTGGTGAGAATGTCTTTAATAAGAGTATTTGCCTTTCCACTTTTATACAAGAACTCAATTCAACAATATATATGAATGCACAGTCTAGTTTTACCATGTTTTCTATAGATGGTTTAATTAAAGGATTTATATCATTAAGTTTTTTCAATTTGGCTCTTTCTTATTCCTTACGATTTATTATGTTAAAAGTTTTTATTTTGCTTACTCCTTTTTCATTTCTATGTTTAATAACTCCAAACACTTCATGGATTTTTAAATCTTGGTTTAAAATTCTTTTATCTTTACTTTTACTACAAGTTTTTGTTTCTATTATTTTACTAATTGTATTTTCAATAAATACAAATTCTACTGATATATCTTCAAAATTAATTTATATTGGTGCAGTATATGCACTTATTAAAGCAAATACTTTTATTAAAGATTTTATGGGTGGACTTTCTACTGATATAAATTTAGGAATTAGTAGCATTAGTTCTTTTATTAAAGGAGGTTAATTTTGAAATTTATTTTTCCACAGAATTTTGCTTTTAAAAATAAAATTTTAGGTATTATTGATGTTTCTACTTTGTTTTTAAATATTATTTGGGATGCTTTTATTTATTGCTTATTAAATTTATTTTTCTCAAATATTAATATTATTATTTCTGGTTTTATAATTTTTTGTTTTCCTTTATTTTTATTTAGCATTATAGGTTTTAATCATGAAAACATTGTTTATGTGCTTTTTTATCTGTTGAAATTTGTATTTAATAAAAAATTGTATTTTTACAGAAAAGATTAATTATTTACTTCTTGTAATACTTCCTTTAAAATGATATAATTTTTATATTAAATTAAGGGAGTAATATTATGAAACTTGAAAAAAATTCCAGCTCAATGCTTTTTTCTTCAACAGAAATTCCAGATGTATTTTTTACCGAATATATGTCACAGGCAAATGGTGATTTTATTAAGGTTTATTTATGTTTGGTTTTTTTAAGCAAATATGATAAAGATATTAATTTAAATGATTTATCTAAAAAATTAGATATTTCTTTACCAACAATAAAAGAAGCTCTAATTTTTTGGGAAGCTCAAGGAGTTTTAACCAAAAAGGTAGACGGATATATTTTAAATAATTTACAAGAAATAGAACTTCATAAATTATATTCACCTAATCTTACTCTATCTGCTGAAGATGTTAAGAAGAATAGTGATAATAAATATAGAGCCCAAGCTATTGAGTGTATTAATAACATGTATTTTCAAGGGATAATGTCTCCTGCATGGTATAGTGATATAGATTTATGGTTCAAAAAATATGGTTTTGATGAACAGGTTATGATTCAACTATTTCAATATTGTTTTAGTAAATCTGCTCTTCATAAAAACTATGTTGTAGCAGTTGCAGATGCTTGGAGTAAGAATAATATTAAAACATATGAAGATTATGAAGTTTATTCTCAAAGATTTGAAAAATTAAATAAAATAAAAAAGGAAATAAGCAAAAAATTAGGAAGATATACTCCTCTTACACAATTTGAGGAAGCATTTATAGAAAAGTGGGTTGTAGATTTTAATTATGATTTGAGTGTAATTAATATTGCTTTAAAGAAGACTACTTCTAAGGCAAATCCTAGTTTTGATTATTTAGATAAATTAATTTCTGATTGGCATGATAGAAATTTAAAAACAGCTGAGCAAGTAAATGATTTTCTAGCTCAAATGAAACAAAAGAAAAAAAATATTAAAGAATTGGAAAAGAAAACAAATTATAATAATTATGAGCAAAGAAATTATGATAGTTTAGATGATTTGTATGCAAACAAAAAAATAAATTAGGAGGAAAAGATGAATACTTATATTTTAAATGAACTGCTAAAAAATTATGAACTAAAAAGACTTTCTTCTATTCGTGATGCAGAAAATCGTAAAAAAGAATTATATTTATCAAATCCAAAATTACAAGAACTTGATAATAAATTGAGTGGAATTTCAATAAATACTGCAAAATTAATATTAAAAAGCAATTCAAAGGAATCTTTAAAAATTTTAAAAAAAGACATAGAAAATATAAAAAAAGAAAAATTAGAAATATTAAAATCTCTTAATATTTCTGAAGATTATTTATTACCACAATATGATTGTAAATATTGTCAGGATACTGGATATATATTTGAAAATGGTAAATCTACAATGTGTAATTGTTTAAAGCAAGAAATATATAACATAGAATATAATCAAAAAAATATAAATAATATTGCTAATCAAACTTTTAGTAATTTTAATATTAATTTATATTCAGATAAAATAGATGAAAAAAAATATAATTCAAATATTTCTCCTAGAGAAAATATTATTGATATAAAAAAAGCTTCTGAATATTTTATAGAAAATTTTGAAAATGAAGAAACAAAAAATTTATTGTTTACAGGTGGAACTGGTCTTGGAAAAACATTTCTTTCAAATTGCATAGTAAATGAATTATTAAAGCAAGGAAAAACTGTAATGTACCAAACTGCACCAGTTATGCTTGAAAATTTAATTTCTGATTTGTTTGCAAAACCAGAAAATCAAACAGGAATTTCAAAAAATTTATTAACAGTTGATTTACTTGTAATTGATGATTTAGGAACAGAAACAATGAATAGTATGAAATTTACAGAACTTTACAAAATAATTAACACTAGACTTTTAAATCAAAATGGAAAATCTTTAAAAACTATTATTTCAACAAATTTAGATTTACGTGGATTGTTCCAAACTTATGATGAACGCTTAGTTTCTAGATTTGTTGGTTATTATGATATATATAGATTCTACGGTGATGATATAAGGTTAAAAAAATAATGTTAGTTATGTTTAAAAAAGTTTCCAATTTAAATTGGAAACTTTTTTATTATAAAATTTATTTTAAAACTTCACTGCATCTATGACAAATTGTAGGATTTTCTTTGTCTTCTCCTACTGTTGTTGAATACATCCAGCATCTTTCGCATTTTTCTCCTTCTGCTTGTTCTACTTTAACTCCTAATTTTTCTTCGTTTGTTCTTTGATTTTCTTCTATTGCTACTCCAGATGTTATAAATACACTTTGTAGTAATTTTGAATTGTCTTTTATAAAGTTATATAAATCTCCTTCTGCATAAAGTGTAACTTTAGCATTTAATGAATGTCCTATTACTTTTTCTGCTCTTGCTTCTTCTAGTTTTTTAGAAACTATTTCTTTTATATTAACTATTTTTTCCCATTTTGCTCTTAATTCTGCATTTTCGTATTTTTCATTAAATACTGGATAGTCTGTAAGCATTACGCTTTCTACATTAGCATTTTTAGATTTAGGCATATATTTCCATATTTCTTCTGCTGTAAAGCAAGTAAGTGGTGCAAGTATTGTAACTAATGATTTTAATATTAAATACATTGTTGTTTGAGCTGCTCTTCTTTCTTTTGCATCTACTTTTGAGCTGTATAATCTATCTTTTATTATGTCTAAATAAAAACTACTCATATCTATAACACAAAATACATTTATTGCTTGATATGCTTCATGGAAATCATAATTTTCATAGCTTTCTGTACATTTTTTTATTAAATCATTTAGTTTTAGTAATGCATATTTGTCTATTTCTTCTAAATCTTCATATTCTACCATATCTTTATCTGGATTAAAGTCTGAAGTATTTCCTAGGATATATCTTGCTGTATTTCTCATTTTTCTATAAACTTCTGTTATTTGTTTTAATATATCTTTAGATAAACTTACATCTGATTGATAATCTGAAGAAAGTACCCAAAGTCTTAATATATCTGCTCCATATTCTTTTATAACTGCTTGTGGAGGTATTACATTTCCAATACTTTTAGACATTTTTTTACCTTGCCCATCAACTGTCCAACCGTGTGTTAGAACTTGTTTAAATGGTGCTATTCCATTTGTTGCAACAGATGTTAATAATGAAGATTGGAACCATCCTCTATATTGGTCTGCGCCTTCTAAATATAAATCTGCTGGATATGGAAGTCCTCTGTCTACTAATACACTTTGATGTGTTGAGCCAGAATCAAACCATACGTCCATTATATCTTTTTCTTTTACAAATTCTGTGCATCCACATTCACTACATTTTGCACCTTCTGGCATTAGTTCTTTAGCTTCTAAATCCCACCAAGCATTTGAACCTTTTTCTTTAAATATTTCTGTTAATTTTTCTATAGATTCTTCTGTTATATATTCTTTACCACATTCTTTACAATAATATATTGGAAGTGGAACTCCCCATGTACGTTGTCTAGATATACACCAATCTGCTCTTTCTTTTATCATATTAGAAATTCGATCTGCTCCCCAACCTGGAATCCATTTTACACTTTCTGCTGCTTTTATAGCTTCATCTTTAAATTTATCTACTGAGCAGAACCATTGCTCTGTTGCTCTAAAAATTATTGGATTTTTGCATCTCCAACAATGTGGATATGAGTGATTTATTTTTTGTTTTTTTAGTAAAAATTTATTTTCTTCTAACCATTTTATTATTTTATCATTAGATTCATCATATTTTAGCCCTGCAAATATTCCTGCACCTTCTGTTTGATATCCTTTTCCATCAACAGTTACAACTATTTCTAAACCATTTTTTAATCCACACAAATAGTCTTCTTTACCATATCCAGGAGCTGTATGTACTGCACCAGTACCTGTTCCAAGTTCTACAACTATTGTATCGTCGCTTCCTAAAACTACTCTAGAAGTTCTATCTAAGAATGGATGTTTACAAAGAACTCCTTCTAAATCTAATCCATTTAAAGTTTTAATAGTTTCATATTCTTCTATTTTTGCTTCTTTCATTACGTCATCAACTAAAGCTGTTGCCATAATTAAGTTTCCTTGATTTGTTTTTACAATTGAATATTCAAATTCTCCACCTATTGTTATACCGACATTTCCTGGAAGAGTCCATGGTGTTGTAGTCCAAATAACAAAATATGTATTTTCTTTATCGAATAAACCTTTGCTATCTTCTACTGGAAATTTTACAAATATTGACGTTGTATCAACATCTTGGTATTCAATTTCTGCTTCAGCTAATGCTGTTTCACAATCTGTGCACCAATATACAGGTTTTAGCCCTTTATATAGGTATCCTTTTTTATACATGTCATAAAAAACACCAAGTTGTCTTGCTTCTGAACGTGGTTCATATGTAATATATGGATCTTTCCAATCTCCTATTACGCCCACTCTTTTAAATCCTTCTATTTGTTTATCTTTATAATTTCTTGTAAATTCTAAACAAGTATCTCTAAATTTAGATACTGGAATTTTATCTCTATCTAATCCTAATTTTTCAATAGCCTTTTTTTCTGTTGGCATTCCATGTGTATCAAAACCAGGAACATATGGAGTATAATATCCTTTTAATGCTTTATATCTTACAATAGTATCTTTTAATATTTTATTCAAAGCATGCCCTATATGAATTTCTCCATTTGCATATGGAGGTCCGTCATGTAATACAAAGCTTTCATGACCTTCATTTTTCTTTAACATTTTTTCGTACAAATCGTTATCAAAAATTTCTTTTTCTATTTCTGGCTCCCTCTCTGGTAGATTTGCCCTCATAGGAAAATCTGTTTTTGGTAGATTAAGTGTTTTCCCATAGTCTTTTTTTTCACAATTTTCGCACATATTAATTCCCCTTTCGTTAGTGTTACAAAAAACCTCGCCCATAACATAGGGCGAGGTTTACTCACTGTACCACCTAATTTATATAAATTTAAAATACAAAACAAATTTATACATCTTATTTATCTTTAACGCAGATTTACGACTTAAATTACTATTTATTCATTTAAGCAACTCCAAGGTGATAACAAATAAATTATTATCTTACTAGAATTTCAGCATGCATCTAGCTCTCTGTTAGTTTTACTTTATTTGTGTTGTCCTTTTCTTTGTTTTTAAATTTGTATAAAATGATATCACACATTTTTTGTTAAATCAAGCGTTTCCGTAAGATTTTTTATTCTTCATTGTCTTGTTCTGGAACTTTTTCTATACTTACAACTTTTCCTTCGTTTGTTCTCATTAGAGTAACACCTTGTGTTGATCTTCCAAGTACGCTTATTTCTGATACATTTAGTCTTATTATTGTTCCTGTGTCTGTAATTAGCATTACATCATCAGTATCTTCTACAATTCTAATTCCTACTATATCTCCAGTTTTTGGTGTTATTTTATATGTAATTACACCTTTTCCACCTCTTGTTTGTACTCTATATTCGTCAAGTTCTGTTCTTTTTCCAAATCCATTTTCTGTTATTGCAAGTAATGTAGATTTACTTCCTGCAATTATAGATTCCATTCCTATTACATAATCGTCTTTGTTTAATCTTATTCCAATAACACCTTGTGATACTCTTCCCATTGGTCTTACATCTTTTTCGTCAAATGTAATTGCAAGTCCTTTTCTTGTAACTAATACAATGTTGTCTTCTCCATCTGTTAATCTAACATCTATTAATTCATCTTCACCTTTTAATGTTATTGAAAGAAGTCCTGTTTTTCTTGCAGAATTATATTCAGTAAGTGCAGTTTTCTTTATAATTCCTTCTCTAGTTGCAAATAATAAATATTTACCTTCTGCAAAATTTTGAATTGGTATTATTGCTGATATTTTTTCTCCAGCATCTAAGCTTAACAAATTAACAATAGCTGTTCCTCTAGCTGTTCTTCCTGCCTCTGGAATTTCATATCCTCTTAATTTATATAATTTTCCTTTATTGCTAAAGAATAATATTGTGTCATGAGTTGAGGCTGTAAATATTTGTTTAACAAAGTCGTCTTCTCTTGTTGCAATACCTGTAATACCTTTTCCACCTCTTCTTTGACTCTTATATGTATCTATTGGCATTCTTTTTATATAACCAAAATGTGTTAAAGCAATTACAGATTGTTCTTCTTTTATTAAATCTTCATCATCTATATCGCCTTCTGCTGCAACTATTTTTGTTAATCTTTCATCTCCATATTTGTCTCTAACTTCTATAAGTTCATCTTTTATTATTCCATATACTAATGTTTCACTACTTAAAACTTCTTTTAAGTATGCAATTAATTTCATTAATTCATTATATTCTTCTTCTATTTTTTCTCTCTGCAAACCAGATAATGTTTTTAACCTCATATCTAGTATCGCTTGAGCTTGTATTTCAGAAAGTCCAAATCTTTCCATTAATCTTTCTTTTGCATCATCATATGCAGATCTAATAATTGCAATTACTTCGTCTATATTATCTAATGCTATTTTTAATCCTTCTAATATATGTGCTCTTGCTTCTGCTTTATCTAAATCGAATTTTGTTCTTCTTAATACTACTTTTTTTCTATGTTCAATGTAATAATCTAAGCATTGTCTTAATGTTAATATTTTTGGCTCTCCATTTACAAGGGCAAGCATTATTATTCCAAATGAATCTTGCATTTGAGTATTTTTATATAACTGATTTAAAACAACTTGTGGATTTGCATCTCTTTTTAATTCTATAACAATTCTTACTTTGTCTTTTCTATCAGATTCATCTCTAATTGCAGAAATTCCTTCTAATCTTTTTTCTTTAACTAAATCTGCAATATGCTCTATTAATTTTGCTTTATTTACTTGGTAAGGAAGTGAAGAAACAATTATTCTTTGTTTATTTCCTGTCATTTCTTCTATTTCTGCTTCTGCTCTTAAAATAATTTTTCCTCTTCCTGTTGTATATGCTTGTTTTATGCCTTCTCTTCCTAGTATTGTTGCACCTGTTGGAAAATCTGGACCTTTAATTACAGACATTAAATCTTCGTCTGTTACTTGGTCTTCCTCTATTATTTTTATAATTCCATTTATTACTTCTGTTAAATTGTGTGGTGGAATATTTGTTGCCATACCAACTGCTATACCAGATGAACCATTTACAAGTAATGCTGGTATCTTTGCTGGTAACACTGTAGGTTCTTGTAATCTGTCGTCAAAGTTTGGCATAAAATCTACTGTATTTTTTTCTATATCTGTAAGCATATTTAAAGCTATTTTAGACATTCTTGCTTCTGTGTAACGATATGCTGCTGGTGGATCACCATCAACAGAACCAAAGTTACCATGTCCATCAATCATCATATATCTCATTGAAAAATCTTGAGCCATTCTAACTAATGCGTCATATACAGATGAGTCTCCATGTGGATGATATCTACCTAAAACGTCCCCAACTGTTGTAGCACATTTTCTATATGGCTTATCTGGTGTAAATCCATCTTCATGCATTGTATATAAAATTCTTCTATGTACTGGCTTTAAACCGTCTCTTACGTCTGGTAAAGCACGTGCAACTATAACACTCATAGCATAATCTATATACGCTGTTCTCATTTCATTTTCAATGTCTCTTTGTATAATATTTTCTTCTGCCTTATCCATTATTTTAAACCTCTTTTCATCTATTATTTCATCTTTTCATATTATATATTAACAATTTTGAATATGCAAGGAAAAAACGTAAAAAAACTATACGGAAATGCACATTTTACTAACAAAAAAAGCTGCTTACACAGCTTTTTTTATGTTATTCGGCAGGTGTGCCCTTTCCTGCATTTCTTCTGACCTATAATTAGGTGTGTAGAAGCACTCTCTCTACTTCAAATAACACTTTTATTATATTTTAATTATAACATTTTTATTCTCTCTTGTAAATAATTTTATTTTTCTTTCTTAATTTTATCAAATTACTATCTCTTATTATCCAAGCTGTCATTACAGAATTTTTAGGATGTTTTTTATTATTAATCGTATTTAATCTTATTATAACATTTAAATTGTTTTTTTCTAGCTTATCTATAAACAAAAGTGTGTTAATATTTTTAGAATCTTCTAATATTTCTCTTGGATTTAATATTACTCTATTAATATTTTTAATTATTTTTTCATAATCTTTATTATGATTATTTAGTATGTGTTGTTTTCGTTCATCTGTTAAAACAACTTCATCAGTCACAACTTTATATCTATATTTTTCTATTTTATTTAAATCAATTTTACCTATAATTTTCAAATTTTGCCTCTTTTAATATTTAAATTAATTTATTTGCGAGTTCTAATTCTTCTTGTGAAAGATTGAAATTTTTTCCATTATTTTTTATTAAATTGTGTAAATTTTCTACCACTCTTGCTTTATTTATAGTGCTTTCTAAAGGTGTTATTTTTTCTAATTCTTTTTCAATTTTTGTATATTGTTTTTGCATATTAGTAAAATCTTGTTCATTATAATATTCATCCCATTTTGTTATATATTTATCTATTTTTTCAACAGATTCCACTTGTGAATCTAAATTATTTTCTATATTATTGCTAATATTATTTAATATTGTATTTTTTCCTTTTTTTATTATTGTTGCAGTACTACTTTTTATTAATTTATTTTCTTTTGCTTTTTTTATACCCCAGTCCAATACATCTGAAATTGAATCTATTAGACCTCCTTTTTTTACAGCTTCTTTTATTTGTGATATATTTTCAAATTTTCCGGTAAATATACCTAAAAAACTTTTTCCCATATCTACTGCATTATCTATTGCTGTTTTTACTCCTTCTTTAAATCCATCTGTAATTATGCTGTCTTTTATTTCTATTACATCATCTTCTAAAAAATCTGGTAATACTGCTCTTATTCCTAAATCTACTCCTGCATTTATAACTTGTCCTAAATTTGTTTCTAAAAAAGATTTTTGTTCTTCAACATTTACTGTTTTTGTATTATTTTCTAAATTAATATTGTTACTAATTTCTATTTCATTATTATCCATTTATTTTTCCTCCTAATTTAAATTTAATTTTTTTATTATATTTAAATATTCTTTATTTATTTTTTTATTTACTATTTTCAAATTGTTATTTATTATTAAATTATATTTATCACTAAAATTAATTTTTCCTAAAATGTTAAAATCAGAAAATAAATTTTTTAATATTTTACTATTTATTGAATTAACATTTATTTTATTAAAAACAATATTTGTTTTTTCTTTTTCTATCTTCCATTTATTTATATATTTTTCTAACATTTTTTTAGTTTTATTTAATTCAATTAAATTAGCATCTGTTAAAAATATAATCTCATCTGAATTTTTTAATATTTCTTTTGTATATTCGCATGAATATTCTGATGTATTATCTATTATAATTAAATCGTATTTTTTTGAAAATTTATTTAAAATATTTTTAATTTTATTTTTTTCTATATAATTGTTATAATTATTTTCAATAAAAAACATTTCTACTTTTGAAAGTAAATCTATATTATTATTTATTTTTAATATGTTTTTTTCTTTTTGTAGATTGTATCCAAATATTAAATCTATACTTTTATTATAAATATCGAAATCTATTATTAATATTTTTTTATTTTTAATATTTTTAGAAAACAAAGATATAAAAATACTTTTTCCAACTCCTGGTGCTCCTACTATACTTATTATTTTTGTTTTGTTTTTTTTATTTATATTTTCTTTATTACTTTTTAATATTTTTTCTTTTATTTTATTTATTTCTTTTTTTATTTTATTTTTTATTATTTTTATTTCTTCTGTTTTTTTATTTGTATTTTTATTGTTTTCTAAAATTATTTCTTTTAATAATTTTATTTCTTTGTTAATTTCTATTTGGCTTGTTGTTTTTTCTTTTTCATTTATTATATTAATTAATTCATCAATTGTAATTTGATTATTATAAAAAATAGAATTAATATTTCTTTGTATTAAAAATTCTTTTAATTTATTATTTTTATTTTCTAATATTACTATTATTTCTATGTTTTTATTTATTTCTTTAATTTTATTAATTAATTCTTTAAATTCTATATTTCCTGGTAATAATTCACTTATTATTATTAAATCTATTTCTTCATTTTTTTCTAGCAATTCTATTATACCTTCTTGATATTGGATATCATTTGCTAAAATATTGTATTTTGTTTTTTCTTTTATATTTTTATTTATTTCTGGATTTTGTAATGCTGTTACTATGTTCATTTTATTTCCCCTTTTTATACTATAATTTTTTTTTCATATTCTGCTACATTAATTTTTGTTAGAATATGTTCATCTCCAACAAACATTAAGCATTCTCCCCTCTTTAGTGATTTTATTTCTATTTTTTCTTTTTCTGATAAATTAGTATATTTATTTAAAATTAATATATTTTCTTCTTCTAATGCAAAGAATATTTTGTTACTAGAATTATTTAAAATGCTTTTTCCATATGTACCATCTTCTAAACTAAAAATATCTGATATATCTTGAGTTATTGCTACACTACTTCCTCCATATTTTCTAATTGTTTTAAATATTTTATATATAAAGCTAGCTACATCCTTATTTGAAGTTACTCCTATTAATCTCCAGATTTCATCTAAATAAATTGTTTTTTTTATATTTATATCTTTTTTTATTTTGTCCCAAAATAAATCTGTAAATAAATACAT
>CAYMXX010000016.1:0-15731 GCA_964394545.1 uncultured Clostridium sp. | reverse complement strand
CAAATAAATTTAAATTTTCAGTTAAAACAGTATAGTATAAGCTATGCTGTTTTTTAATAAGCTTTTGAAATAGCAAAACATTGACAAATCGCCAGAATTATGGTATTAATATTAATATTATTTTAATTGATAAAGAGGAAGAAAAATGAGATTAAGTAAAGATTTTTTTTATACATTAAGAGAAGATGTAAGTGATGAAGATTCAGTAAGTGGAAAACTTTTAGTAAAAAGTGGAATGATTAAAAAAGTAAGTAATGGAGTGTATGCAAAAACACCATTAGGAACTAAAGCATTTCAAAATGTAGAAGAAATAGTTCGTAAGAATATGAATAATGCAGGAGCAGACGAGTTAAAAATGCCAATGCTTTTACCAATGGACTTTTTTGAAAAATCAGGAAGAAAAAATGCATTTGGACCAAGTATGTTTAGGTCAACAGATAGATATAATAGAGAGTATGCTCTAGGACCTACACACGAAGAATTATTTGCATTTATGTCAATGAGCAGAGTTAAATCATATAGAGATTTACCATATACTTTATATCAAATAGGAACAAAATTTAGAGATGAGGTAAGACCAAGATTAGGTTTAATAAGAGTAAGAGAATTTACAATGAAAGACGCATATAGCTTTGATACAGATTATGAAGGCCTTGATGTTTCATATAAAAAGATGTTTGATGCATATCACAAAATATTTACAGAATTAGGCTTAAACTATACTGTTGTTAGAGCAGATACAGGAGTTATGGGAGGAATACTTTCAGAAGAATTCCAAGCTATAACAGATGTTGGAGAAGACATACTTGTACTTTGCGAAAACTGCGATTTTTCTTCTAATATAGAAGTAACACCATGTATAAGTAATGAAGAATGTAACGAAGAAGAAAAAAAATTAGAAATGATTGATACTAAAAATTATCATACAATAGACGAAATATGTGATTATTTAAAATTAGATATAAAGAAAACAGTAAAAGCATTACTTATGAGTGTAGATAATGAACTAGTTATATTCTTTGTAAGAGGAGATAGAGAATTAAACGAAGTAAAAGCTTTAAAAGCATTAAAAGGGAAAGAAATAGCATTTGCAACAGATGAGATAATTGCAACATCAAATGCAGTTCCAGGTTGCACAGGACCAATAGGATTAAATGCAAAAATAGTAATAGATAACGAAATACTAAAAATGAAAAACTTCTGCTGTGGAGCAAACAAAGAAGGATATCACTACATAAATGCAAATTTAAAAGATTTTAAATATGATATGGTAGCAGATATAGTAAATGTAAAAGAAGGAGATACTTGTCCAAACTGTGGTAAAAAATTAATATTCAAAAAAGGTATAGAGGTAGGAAACACATTTAAATTAGGAACAAAATATTCAGAAAGTTTGGGACTAAACTACCTTGGAGAAGACAACCAAAGCCATCCGGTTGTTATGGGAAGCTATGGAATAGGACTAGAAAGAATTTTATCTGCAATAGTAGAACAAAACAATGACGAAAAAGGTATAGTTTGGCCAATGAATGTAGCACCATACAAAGTTGCAATAGTAGTAATAAATCCAAAAGATGAAGAACAACTAAAAGCAGGAAACGAGTTATACAATCAATTAAACAATATGGGAATAGACGTGCTTATAGATGACAGAAAAGAAAGAGCAGGAGTAAAATTTAACGATATGGACTTAATAGGAATTCCAATGAGAGTAACTGTTGGAAAGAAAATTACAGAAGGTATGGTTGAATTTAAAATGAGAAATGAAGAAAATTCAGAAGATTGTAAGTTTGATGAGGTAATAGAAAAGATAAACAGCAAAATAAACAAATAAATTTAAAACAGCTATAGAAATATGGCTGTTTTAATTTTGCTTTAATAAACATTGTGATATAATTAAAAATAAAAGGGGTAAAAATGAACGAACAAGAATTAATAAAAAAGCAATTAAGAAAAAATATGTTTTATACATTTATAGTATTTGCAATAATACTTATATTTTTTGATGCAATAATATACAATCAAGTTTCTGCATATTTATATAAATCAATAGACAAAGAACTTACAAGAGCAATGGAACTATATCAAAATAAAAATATAACATCAGAAATTAAAAAAGTTGTTACAAAAGGATTAGAAGAAAATGTGAAAATTACATATGTAGAAACAAAAGTTAATCCTAGAGTAATTTGCATAATTAGAGATTCGGAAGGAAACATTTTAAATAGTGAAACAATAGGAAGATTTTATAATGATTACATTAATTATATAGAATTTAGCAAAAGCAAAATAGACAAAATATACTCGATAAAAATGCAAGATAAATATAATTATAGAGGAATAACGCTAAAAGGAATAACATCAGATAGAGATGAAATATATATACAATTACTTGCAAATGTAGATGGAGAAGTAGCAACACTAAATAATATGACAGATACTTTGTTAATCGTAAGCTTAATAATAATTGGAATAGCAATAATTGGATCATATATATTATCGAAAATGACATTAAAACCAATAATGGAATCATATAAAAAACAAACAGAATTTGTTCAAAATGCAGCACATGAACTTAGAACACCACTTACAATAATACAAGCAAAACAAGAACTAATGTTGCAAGAGCCAGATAGTAAAATTATAGATAAATCTGAAGATATAAATATAATGCTTAAAGAAACAAAAAGACTTACAAAACTAATAAAAGAACTAATGATACTTGCAATGGCTGACTCTAACGAATTAAAAATGAATAAAGAAAAAATAAATATAGACAATTTAATAAAAGAAACAATCATTCCGTATAAAGACTTTGCAAAAATGCAAGAAAAAGAAATAGAACTAGATTTAAACTATAATAAAGAAGCAAATGTAGACAGAAATAAAATAAATCAACTTTTAGTAATAATGTTAGACAATGCAATAAAATACACAGCAGAAAAAGACAAAATAACAGTAAAAACATATTCAAAAGATGGAAAATGTGTAATAGAAGTAATAGACACAGGAATAGGAATAAGCAAAGAAGCGGCAAAACACGTATTTGATAGATTTTATAGAGAAGATAAAGCACGTTCAAGAGAAAAAGGAGGAACAGGACTTCGGACTATCAATAGCACACACAATAGTAAACATGCACGGAGGCAATATAAAAATAATGCCAAACGAACCAAAAGGAACAAAAATAATAATAAAAATTTAAAAAATGGGGAAAAGGGGTCTGGCCCCTTTTTCCCCGTAGATTACTTTTTTCGACAAGCTTAGTCAGAAAGTTTGCTATAAAAAGCAATACACCAAAGCCCTGCAATTCCTACGATTATATATATTATTCTAGTAAGAACAGATAAACTTCCAAAAATTGCATCAACTAAATTAAATTTAAATAGCCCAACAAGAAGCCAGTTAATAGCACCGATTATAACAAGGGTAAGAGCAACACCGTTTAAAGCTTTCATTTTTTTACCTCCTCTTTTTATATTATTTTGTCTAAAAAAAACATATTTATTCATATTGTTTTAAAATTTGAACATTATCAGTATAAAATTTTCTATGAAAAAAATATATATTTAAAAGGTTCCGTTCTTCAAGGCGTTTAAGATACTACATAATCAAATAAAATATACACACTCTAATTTAGACAATAATTTAAATTCAACAGGTCGAACTCACTTTTAAATATATATTTTTTTTCATATTACATAATTAAAAATATCAAAACTTAAATTTAAAAACATTGATTTTTAGGCATTTTTAAAATATAATTTATTTAGAAAAGGTGAGAATAAATGTTAAAGAAAAACGAAGAATATATTGTAGATATAATTGATAATGGATTTCAAGGAGAAGGAATTGCAAAAATTGATGGAATAACAATTTTTGTTGACCAAGCAATTAAAGGTGAAAAAATTAAAATAAAAATTTTAAAAGTCCAAACAAATTTTGCATATGGAAAAATATTGGAAATTTTAGAAAAGTCAAATAATAGAGTAGAAGAAGATTGTACTACTTATAAAAAATGTGGTGGATGCAATTTAAGGCATATCAATTATCAAGAAACACTAAATATTAAAAAAGCTATTGTAGAAAATTGTATGTATAAAGCATTAAAAAGAGAAATTCAAGTAAATAATGTTATAGGAATGAAAGAACCTTTGTATTATAGAAATAAACTTCAATATCCAGTTGGAATTAATAAAGAACAAAATATAGTAATGGGAGTTTATTCAAGTAGAACTCATAATATTATTCCAACAGAAGAATGTTTTATACAAAATAAAGAATGTCAAATAATAGCAAATGATATTTTGAAATTTATTAAAGAGAATAATATATCTGCATATAATGAAGAAACTTTAAAAGGAACTCTAAGACATATAGTAATTAGAATTGGAATTAAAACAAACGAAGTGTTAGTTACCTTGGTTTTAAATGATAACAATTTGAAAAAAGAAAAAGAATTAATTGGATTTTTATGCAAAAAACATAAAAATATAAAATCAATTGTTAAAAATTTTAATACGAAAAACACAAATGTAATATTAGGAGAAAAAACAGAAGTAATATATGGAGATGGATATATTTACGATATTTTAGGAGATTACAAATTTAAAATATCACCATTATCATTTTACCAAGTAAACCCAATTCAAACAGAAATATTATACAATACAGCAATAAAATTTGCAGAAGTTGAGCACCAAGAAAACTTAACTAAAATAGCATTAGACCTATATTGTGGAATAGGAACAATAGGAATTTTTGCATCAAAATATTTTAAAAAAGTATATGGCATAGAAATAGTAGAACAAGCAATAGAAGATGCAAAAGAAAATACTAAAATAAATAAAATTGAAAATACAGAATTTTATGCAGGAGATGTAGAAAAAGTACTTCCTAAAATAATAGAAAAAGAGAAAATAAAGCCAAATGTAGTATTTGTAGATCCTCCAAGAAAAGGATTAGACAATAATACAATAAAAGTATTAGAAGAGTTAAGACCAGAAAAAATAGTATACATAAGTTGCAATCCGGCAACACTTGCAAGAGATTTAGCATTATTAAATGAAGATTATGAAATAAAAGAAATACAACCTGTAGATATGTTTCCATTTACGAGCCATGTTGAATGTTGCTCGGTGCTATATTTGAAATAAAATTTTAAATTATTATTACGTTAAAAATAAAACTAGAACCTTGACATCGAAACAAATGTTTGATAAAATATGCACATATAGAAATATATAAGGTGAAACTAGGAGGTGCATTATTATAGATAACAAACTAGAAACAATTTCAAATTTATTTGAAGGAAAAGAAATAAGAAGTATATGGAATACTAAAAATGAAGAATATTTTTTTAGTGTAGTAGATGTTATTAGTGCATTAACAGATAGTAAAATTCCTAAAAGATATTGGACAGATTTAAAAAGAAAATTGACAGAAGAAGGAAGTGAGTTGTACGAAAATATCGTACAACTGAAAATGAAATCTCAAAAAGATGGGAAAAAATATTTAACAGATACGCTAGATACAAAAGGGATATTAAGATTAATTGAATCCGTGCCGAGTCCGAAAGCAGAACCATTTAAATTATGGTTAGCACAAATGGGAAAAGAAAGAATAGATGAAGTATTTGATCCCGAAATTGCAATAAAAAGAGCAATAGATTATTATAGAAATCGTGGTTATTCAGATAAATGGATAGAAGCAAGATTAAAAGGAATATTAGATAGAAATAAATTAACAGATGTATGGAAAGAAAATGGAATTAAAGATGGATTTGAATTCGCAGTTTTAACCAATGAAATCTATCGAGCTTGGTCAGGAATGAAAGCATCTGAATATAAAGAATATAAAAATATTAGGAAAGAATCTTTAAGGGATAATATGACAGATGTAGAAGTAGCTCTTACTGATTTGGGAGAAATTGCAACTCGTGAATTAGCAAAGAAGCATAAACCACAAGGATTAAAAGAAAATAAAGAAATAGCAAAAGCAGGGGGCGAAGTTGCAAAAACGGCACGAAATGATTTGGAAAAGAAATTAGGTGAAACAGTAATAAGTACGAAAAATACTTTGAATTATAAGTATATGGGACAAAAAGTTTTAGAAGATAAGAAAAATGTAAATAAAAATAAGATAAAATAGTGAATATACGAGTTACCATAAATAACTTAAAATAAAAAACTACCAAATTAATGGTAGTTTTTTTAGGAGAGTTAAAACAGTCCATATTGGGAACTGCTAATTTTATCCAAACATTCTTCTCTCATCTCTGTGGGCATTTTTTCTACGTGTTCCTTAACAAATTCGCTATTCAAAAAAGAAGCACAATGTGCATATAAATTATGTGAAGCATCTTGCAACTCTTTTCTTTTAATTTCATCTTCTATAAATCTAGCTTGGTAATATGCTTTCCGTGCAAGCATCATGTCTTCATAAGAATCAACGATTGTATAATAAATATTATACATCATACGCTTTGAGATTACCTTAGAAAGAATAATAGGAAACAGTGCTAAGAAAATAATGCTGATAATTAAAAAGTATTTCATAGTTGGGTCTCCTTTTTTTAATGATATTTTTCTTTTTATTTCGCAATATCAACGAAAAGATATGCATTAATGATAACATATTTACATAAAAAAGTCAAAAAAGAAATTATTATATAAAAAACATTTCATTGAAAATAATTTACTTTTATGATATAAAAGTATTAGCCAAAAATAAATTAATGCAAGAAAGGGACAATCCCTTTTATTAAAATAGTAAAGCAAATAAGGAATGATATAAATAATGGAAAAAATTTTAGACAGAGTAAATAAGCCAAATGATTTAAAAAAATTAAACATATTAGAAAAGAATGAATTAGCAAAAGAAATAAGAGAATATATATTAGAAATAGTATCTAAAAACGGTGGACATTTAGCATCTAATTTAGGTGTTGTAGAGCTTACCATTGCGCTTCATAGCGTTTTTAATTTACCAGAAGATAGAATAGTTTGGGATGTGGGACATCAAGCTTATGTTCATAAAATATTAACTGGAAGAAAAGAGCAAATGAAAACTCTAAGAAAATTTGGAGGAATATCAGGATTTCCTAAAATATCAGAATCTAAATACGATAGTTTTGATACAGGACATAGCAGTACATCAATATCAGTAGCATTAGGAATGGCAAGAGCAAATGCATTAGAAAATAAAAATAATCATGTAATAGCTGTAATAGGTGATGGTTCATTAACAGGTGGAATGGCTATGGAAGCTTTAAATGATGCAGGAAGTAGTAATTCCAATATAACAGTAATATTAAATGATAATGAAATGAGTATCTCTAAAAATGTTGGAGGAGTACCAGCATTACTTACTAAAATAAGAACCAAAAAAATGTATAAAAGGTCGAATAATTGTATAAAAAGATTTTTTAACAAAGTGCCTTTAATAGGAAAACCAATAGTTACATTAGCACATAATATTAAAAGAAGTATAAAACAAATGGTTATTCCAAACATGTATTTTGAAGATATAGGATTTACATATTTAGGACCTGTAGATGGACACAACATAGAAGAATTAGAAAAAATATTAGAAAGAAGTAAACATCTAGAAGGACCAGTTTTAATACATGTGATATCTAAAAAAGGAAAAGGATACAAATTTGCAGAAGAAACTCCAGATAAATTTCATGGGATTTCTAGTTTTGATATAAAAACAGGAGAAGTAGTATCAAAATCAAAAAAAGATTATTCAAAAGTTTTTGGAGATAAACTAATAGAACTTGCACAGAAAGATGATAAGATAGTGGCTGTAACAGCTGCAATGAAAGACGGTACAGGCTTAAAAGAATTTGCAAATGAATATCCAAATAGATTTTTTGATGTAGGAATTGCAGAACAACATGCTGTAGGAATGATTGCAGGAATGGCTACAGCTGGATTAAAACCTGTATTTGCAGTATATTCATCTTTTTTACAAAGAGGTTATGACCAGCTTATACATGATATTGCATTAGAACAAATACCAGTCACAATATGTGTTGATAGAGCTGGAATTGTAGGAGCAGACGGAGAAACACATCAAGGTATATTTGATTTGTGTTTTTTAAATTCTATACCAAATTTAGTTATAATGGCACCAAAAGATTTTAAGGAATTAGAACAAATGCTAGAATTTGCTGTAAATTTAAATAAGCCAGTAATCATTAGATATCCAAGAGGTGGAGAAGGTAAAACAGCTTTTGAAAAACATAGCAATATAGAACTTGGTAAAGCAGAAGTTATAAAAGAAGGAAAAGACTTAACTATTGTAGTCATAGGAAAAATGGTAGAAAGAGCACAAGAAGTTGCCAAAATGTTAGAAAAAGAAAATATAGATGCAGAAATAATAAATGCTAGATTTTTAAAACCACTAGATAAAGAAACAATATTAAAATCAGCAGAAAAAACTAAAAATGTTGTAACAATAGAAGATGGACTAATAGAAGGCGGACTTCGGAACTTGCGTTTTAGAAGCAATAAATGATAGCGAATTGGAGAATATAAAAGTAAAAAGGTTTGGATATAAAGATTGTTTTGTAGAACATGGAAGCGTAGAAGAATTAGAAAAAGAATATGGGTTAGACGTAGAAAGTATTTGTGAGAAAATTATAAAATATATTTAGAAATTAATTATCTGATTTAAGGTGAGAAAGGCAAAAGATTGACAAATTTCCGACAATAGATTATAATTAACATAATTATTATGAAATAAGGAGAAAAAATATGGAAGAAGACATAAAAGAGAAGGAAGACATATCATCAAAAAGAACTACATTAAAATGGGATGATTATACAAAATATTTAATGCAAGCTATTGAAGAAAGTAATTTTATGAAACGTGCAGAAGATAAACCAATGCAAACATCACCAAATTCATTGGAAAAACATATAACTTCAAGAGCAATACATGTAAAAGTGGCAGCTGAGATTGCTAAAGAAATAGCTGAAGGATTGGGATTAAATGCTGATTATATTTATACTGGAATGCTTATGCATGATGCAGGACATCCTTTTGCTGCGCATGATGGCGAAGAAATTTTTACCGGAATAGCAGAACTACATAATGTAGAATATTATCATCATAATGCAAAAGGAATAGAAACAATTACAAGCGAAAATATTTGTGAAAAAGCAATAAATAAAATCCCTAATATAGAAAAGATGCCAGATCTTAAAAAAGAATTAGAAGAGGAATTTTATTATTTTCTAGATGTTGTTATTTCACATGATGGAGAAGCATCACAAAATGAGATGAATGCAACTCCCAAAGAATATGACAATATAAAAGAAGCAGTTCTTACAAAACTTAGATTATCAAATTCTCAAAATGATTATAAATTTATTGCTCAAACTATAGAAGGTAGAATTGCAAAATATGCAGATGTTATTGCATATTTATCTAGTGACATACAAGATAGATTTAGATTAGGAATACAAAAAAATTTCGATTCTGATTATTTAGAGTTTTTAGGCGAAATATTCGCTGATGACAGTATAGAAAAGAGAGAAGATAAGATAGAAATTGCTAAAAATATAATTGAGAAGATTAAAGAAGAAAAGCTAATGCAATTAGTTAAAGATGCAAGTGCAGAAGAAAATAAAGAAATAATAAAAGAAGCAAATGAATTAGTAAAAGAAATATATAGTAGAGTTGATGATTATGAGAGCGAAACATATCAAAAACAAAGAAAACAAGCAGAAAAAATAATGGAAGATTATGCTAAAGAATATAAAAACCAACATAATTATGGAGAACTATCAAATAGAGATAAAAAAAAATTAAATGCAAACATTACGAAGATAAAAGAATTTGCTAGAAACAAATTAAAAATGCGTTCATCTGTAATAGAAGAAATAACAAGCAGAGTAAGAAAAAAAATGATACAAGATTTAATAATAAATTCAAAGTCACAAGGAGATTTAGCTTTTTCAAGTCATATGAAAGACCTATTTTTTAGAGCAAAATCACTAAATTATAAACATATTTCGGATACAAAATGGGATTACTTACCAGAAAAATTACCAGTTGCAACATATAAATTGGTAGGAATGGTAGCTTTGGCATTGAAAAGAACTGGAGTAATCGAAGATAAGTTTTATGATCCAGTAATGAGAAAATATGTAGAAGATAAGGATGCCTTAAAATATTTAGAAACACTAGGAGACGTAGACGATAAAAAACGTGACGAACACAAAAAGAAATATGATATAAGAGTTATAAAACGTGGAAGCAAATTTTCTTCTCAAGGCAAGAGAGGAAGAAATGTAGCAAAACAGGAATTATGCAATGCAGCATACCATAATGTATTAGATTCTGGAGAATTATTTGCTATTCAATATCAAAATGCATATTATGCAGTAGAAAATCAAATAATGTCAAAAGTAAAAAATGCTATTGGAAAGTTGCCAGAAAAAGAAAAACAGGCTAGAAAAACAGGTATTAACTTTTATGATAATAAAGTTTCAGAACAAGAAGAAAAAATCAAGGAAGAATTTGTTGAAAAATATGGAGATATAGAAAATGCTACACAAGAGCAGCTTGAAGAATGGGTAAAAGAATTTGCAAAACCTATGATTGAGCAAGGAAGAATTAATATGGAAAATAAAATGGCTATTCAGACAGCAATTAATTATATATCTGGAATGGGAGATGCTACTATATTAAGGTATTTAGAAGAATGTGGATTTTTAGATCCAGAAATTGTAAAAAATAGTGTTAGGAGAAACGATGGAAAAGATCTTAATAAAAAATATAATATGGGTCCATCTAGCATTGATGAAAGTGAAAGATAAATAGAGATAAAATAAAGAAACTCCAGAAATGGAGTTTCTTTATGAGTTGAAACGTATACAATCCCTTGAATAAATTTTAAATATAATATATAATATGCTTGGGATGAAAAATATAAACAAGGAGAAATACTATGAACAAAGAAAAACGTAAAATATTAAATACAATGATAAAATTTTTCGAAGAAAAAGGATATAAAAAAGAAGAAATAGAGGAAATAGAAGAATTAGCAGAAGAAAAAGAAAAAAGAAGAAGAAAAAAACTTCATTCTATTGAAAAAATTACAGACTTAAAAGATATGCTTGAAAAGACAGAAAAAAAGTTTGGAGATAAACCTGTTTTTAAATATAAAACAAATGAACCAGGAGTTTTTGATGTAATTACATATAAAGAATTTATTGAAAAAGTAAATGCGTTAGGAACTAAACTAATAGATTTAGGACTAAAAGGAAAAAGAATAGCAGTTATATCAGAAAATAGATATGAATGGTGTGTTGCATATTTAGCAGCATGTTGTGGCACAGGTGTTATAGTTCCATTAGATAAAGCATTGCCAGCAAATGAATTAGAAAGCTTGATAGTTCGTTCAGGAGTAGAAGCAATATTTTATTCTAGTAAATATGACAAAGTTATGCAAGATATAAAACAAAGAAGAACAACAGATTTAAGATACTATATTTCAATGGATTTAGAAAAAATGGAAAATGGTGTTTATTCACAACATGAACTTATACAAAAAGGAAAAGAATTAATGGAGAAAGGAAATAGAAATTTCTTAGATGCAAAAATAAATAATGAAGAAATGACATGTATGCTATTCACATCAGGAACAACATCAATGTCAAAAGCAGTAATGCTATCTCATAAAAATATCTGTTCAAATTTAATGGATATAGCATCTGTGTTAAAAATCGACGACAATGATACACTATTATCTTTTTTACCTTTACACCACACATTTGAATGTACAGTAGGATTCCTTTATGTTTTATATAAAGGAGCTTCAATTGCTTATTGTGAAGGAATAAGGCATATTGCAAACAATATAAAAGAATTTGAAATTACAGCAATGATTTCAGTACCAGCACTTTACGAAAATATATATAAAAGAGTAATGAAATCTATAGAGAAAAAAGGAAAATTAGCAGAAGTAGAAAAAATAATGAAGTTGGCGGGAATGCTTTCAAAAGTTGGAATAGATTTTAGAAAAAAAATGTTTAAAGAAATTCATGAATCTTTAGGACCAAAATTAAGACTTATGGTAAATGGTGGAGCTGCTTTAGATTACGAAGTAGAAAAAGGATTTAATGAATTAGGATTTAGAATAGTTCAAGGATATGGATTAACAGAAACATCTCCAGTTATTGCAGCAGGAACAGACTTTGCTCAAAGATTAGGGTCTGTAGGAAAAGTATTTCCTAGTCTAAAAGTAAAAATAATAAACAAAAATGAAAATGGAGTAGGAGAAGTACTTGTAAAAGGACCAAGTGTAATGCTGGGATATTATCAAAATGAAGAAGCTAATAAAGAAGTATTCGAAAAAGGCTGGTTCCATACAGGAGATTTAGGCTATATAGATAAAAAAGGATTCTTATTTTTAGCAGGTAGAAAAAAGAGTGTAATAGTTTTAAAAAATGGTAAAAATGTGTATCCAGAAGAAATAGAAAGCATAATCAATAGAATAGATGGTGTTAAAGAATCTTTTGTATATGGAAAACCAGAAGAAAATAATGAAGACGATTTAAAACTTTGTGTAAAAATTGTGTATGACAAAGACTTGATGAGAGAAATATATAATGCAAATACAGAAGAAGAAATAAAAGATGCATTATGGACAAAAATTAAAGAAGTAAACAAAACAATGCCACCATATAAATATATAAAAGAAATAATTGTATCAGAAGAAGAGCTTATAAAAACTACAACATTAAAGATAAAAAGATACGAAGAATTAGCAAAAATAGAAGAGCAAAAATAAAAAAGAAAATATAAAAAATGTATTGACTTTTGTAACATTAATGTAATAAAATTGTAACGAAATCGATAAATTAAAATTTACAAATCCTATTGTAGTTTTTTATCAAAGAATGTATAATTATAAACAATGAAAGTACATAGGACAAAGGAGGGTGAGTTTACGGTGCTATTTTTTCATAAGCCAGGCATAGTAAACGTAAAAATGATAATTACAGAAGAAAAAATTTTATCAAATATTGACAAAGTTCAAAAAATGATAAATCCAAATAACAAAAAACAAATAGTTCAATTAGATGAAGACGCATATTTTAAAGATCTAATTGATTCAATAAAAACTTATTTAACAGAATATCCAAAAAAGAAAAATTTCCCAGCAAGTGTATATAAAGCTTCTTATGGGTTAGTTGAATATGCTACAAATCAATTCGAGGAAAACACAAAGAAAATAGAAAAATTAATTAGACAAAGAGAAGATAACATTTCTAAAGCAAATGAATTAAAAACAGTATTTGAAGCAGTTCAAAACAAAGACAAAGAATGGAAAACAAAAGTAAAACAAATAAGCAATGTTGTATCAGAAGATGTTGTAGAAGCTTTAATTGTAATAGGAAAATGCAAAACAAAAAGACCAGCAAATTATGAAGATGCTTTAAAATTAATAAGAGCAAGAATTTCTAACCTAGAAGGAAATTTACATATTGAAATAGATATGGAAAGAATAGAAGATAGATCAAAAGCACTAAGCTATATAGGAATAGAAATAGCAGAAGCACTAAAAGGAATTCCAACACCAGTGGAAGCACCTGAAAAAGAAAAAGTAGAAGCTATAAAAGAAGATGTAGTAGAAGATACATTTATAGAAGAAACAAGATTTGAAGTAAAACCAACATTATGGGAAAGAATTAAAAATAGCAAATTAGTAAGAACAATATCTTATGTAATGAAGATAAGAGTCGTATTAGAGGTTCCAGCACTTCCAGAAGGTAGAGGAGAAAGAAACTAAAACAATAATCTATTATTAAATAGAACGGAAGGTATTCCGTTCTATTTTTATAAAGTGTATAGAAAAAATTAAAAGGTAGATAAAAGTCTACGATAAAATATGTATAATATGGAGGAAATTATGAGTAAATATGATGAAAAGTATTTAGACTTAGTAGAAAAAATTTTAAAAGAAGGGTATTATGATCAAAATAGAACAGGAATAGCAACATATAAATTACCACATCAAATTTTACAATTTGATTTACAAGAGGAATTCCCTATACTTACAACTAAATATGTAGCATATAAAGCTGCAATAAAAGAACTACTTTGGATTTTCCAAAAACAATCTAATAAAATAAGTGATTTACATGAACAAAATGTTCACATCTGGGACGAATGGGAAATGGAAGATGGAACAATAGGAACATCATATGGATGGGTAGTAAAAGAATTTAATCAAGTAGATAAATTAATAAATCAATTAAAAACAAATCCACAAGATAGAAGAATGGTAATAAATTTATGGCAAATACCATATTTAGATACAGGTGCTTTATATCCATGTGTATTTAATAGCTGTTGGGATGTAACAGATGGAAAATTAAATTGCATGCTTACAATTAGGTCAAACGATATTCCTTTAGGACATCCATTTAATGTAACACAATATGCAGTGTTTATACATTTGCTAGCACAAGTAACAAACTTAAAACCAGGAATGCTTACAGTATGTATAAGTAATGCTCACATCTATGAAAATCAAGTTGAAGGAATGAAAGAACAATTATCAAGAAGAGATAAAGCATATCCAGCACCAAAGCTTTGGATAAATCCAGAAATAAAAGATTTTTACGACTTTAAGCCAGAAGACATAGAATTAATAGATTACAAGCATTTAGGAAAAATAAAAATGGATGTAGCAGTATAGAAAAAAGGAGAAAATACAATGTTAAGTATAATAGTAGCAATAGCAAATAATAATGTAATAGGAAAAGATAATAAATTAATATGGCATTTACCAGAAGATCTAAAAAGATTTAAACAAATTACATCAGGTCATAAAATAATAATGGGAAGAAAAACATTTGAATCATTAGGAAGAGTTTTACCAAACAGAAAACATATTATATTATGCAATGACATGGAAATGAATATAGAAGATGAAAATGTTGAAATTTTAGATGATATATCTAAATTAGACAAATATATAAATTCAGAAGAAGAAAATTTTATAATTGGTGGAGCAACAATATATAAATTGCTTATGCCATATGCAAATAAAATGTATATAACAAAAATAAACCAAGATTTTGAAGGAGATGTTTGGTTTCCTGAAATAAAAGATACAGAATGGAAAGAAATTTCAAAAGAAAAGGGATTAAAAAACGGCGAAAACCCTTATGATTACGAATATATAACATATATTAGAAAATAATTTAAAAAAAATTAAAAAAATTTGAAATTTTGTATTGACAGAACGCGAAAAATATCTTATAATAAATTTCGCGTTGAACAAATGCTCCCTTAGCTCAGTTGGTCAGAGCAACCGGCTCATAACCGGTGGGTCCAAGGTTCGAATCCTTGAGGGAGCACCAACGCAAAATTTTTTTACAATAAAATATGGGTAGGTGGCCGAGTGGCTAAAGGCGGCAGACTGTAAACTTTGATTTTGCAAAGGATCAGAAATTGCAGCCCATACAAGTGATTGTATGGTGAAAACTAGGCTAATTCGGGGAAGTCTTAACAGATAAAGCTGATGATAATCCCGAGCTAAAGAAGTAATTCTTGAGTGTAGAGACTTTATACCTGGCATCTTAAAACAAGATGAAGAGAAAGTCCAGACTACAAACACAAAAGTGGTAGTGAAAACTATAGTAGTAAGAAATCTGTTCTCATACGAGTACGATGGTTCGAATCCATCCCTGCCCACCAAAAAC
>CAYMXX010000015.1:0-15746 GCA_964394545.1 uncultured Clostridium sp. | reverse complement strand
TTTTGCCTTTTATTGGTTTTTATTTATTATTATTTTTTTAGTACGAATTTTTTGATTAGGATTATTCCTATTCCTAATACTGCTACTGATGTTATTGTTATTATTGCTATTTGTACTGGTGTTAGTTTGTCTTCTCCTGTTGGTTTTGTAATTCTAAATGTTTCTGCCCAGAATTCGTCTTCTTCGTTGTTGTTTGCTAATGTTTTGTTTGTATCATAGCTGTGTACATAGCTTAGGTTTTCTGGTGTACTTCGGTCTCTTCTTCCTGCTGCATTTGTATAGTGTGTTACTTCTGCTATGTAGCTATCGAATACTCCACCGTTTTCTATTTCTGATGCTGATAAACCTACTGAGACTACAAGTTTTTTAGATGTGTCATTTTCTCTTATTTTTAATTTTGTTGTTCCTGTTTTTGTTGTTATTGTTTCGTTAATTGTTTCGTCTGTTTTTTCATCGCTACCACTTTGTGGATATACTTTTTTATTAACTGTTTCTTTACTAACATTGAAGTCTGTTGTGCTGTCTACAAATTTTACTTTTGGATTTAATGCTTCTTGTATTTCTTCTACTGATGCTAGGACTTCTTGGTCATTAGTTCCTTTTTTTCCAGTATAGTAAAATTCTGAAATGTATGTTCCGTTTTTATATTGTTCTTCTTTTTTATATTTTTCTGATGTATTTTCTTTTTTAGCACTTTTCACTCCATTTTCAAATTCTTCAAGTTTTCCTTTATATTGATCTGCATTTAGGCTTTCATATAGACCAACTAAACCTGCACTTAGATAATCTCCATCACCTTCATTTTTTACTACGTATGTGTATGTTATGTATGCGTCTGCACCTTGTGCTAGTTCTGTTGTGTCTGTTTGTAAGTACCACATAGCTCTTTGATTTCTTCCTGATTTTGTTGCAGATAAACCGTCTCGTTGACCTTCTAAAGTTTTTATTTGGTCTCCTTCATTTAATTCAAGAATTTTATCAATATCCACTGTTGCATTTGCTATTAGACTTACTCCACTTGCTACTGGTTTTATTGTTAAACCTGTTATGTGTTTTTCTAGCACTAGTTTTGTTTGTGGTCTTTTCATTAAACCAAAGTTTACGTTTGTGAATTGAGTATTTTGGGTTGTTGGACTTGTTCCATTAGCTACTGTAGCAGTATCACTAATAGTTTCTTGATTATCTGTGTCTACTGTCATTTTTATTTTTAACGTTTCTGCACACATCCAGGTATTTGATAGAACATTTTTTAAACCTTCTTTATTTTCGCCTGTAATGTTTTCATCATCTAGTAGTGCTAATTTTGCACCTAATTCTCCATTTACATCTACTGCGTAGCTCATTACTTTTAGTCTTCTTGCTTCGTTGTCTACTGCTTTTGATTTTTCTCCATTTAAAGTTTCAGTGTTGTACCATTCTGCATTATAGTTATAATCAACATATGTAGATTTATAGTCTTCTCCGTTGTATGTTTTTACATTGCCTGTTAAGTCATATGTACTTCCATCGCCATATATAAATCTTACAATGTAGTCTCCTGGAATAATTCCTTGTGTAAATTTGTATTCGCCAGTTCCTTTTTCAACTGTGTAAGGATTTCCTTTTCCTCCATTTTTATCGCTTGTTGCTGTTGTTTTTACTGTCTCTTTTCCTGCTACTGTTTCTTGCCAAATGTATTCGTATTGTTTTCCATTTATTTCAATAAGTTCTATAAGTTGAACTATTACGTCGTTAACAGCGTCTTTACTATCTTTGTCATCATCAAATACTTTTCCAGAAATACTTCTTTCTGCTTCTTCTTTGAATGTTATTTCTATTCCGTTAGCTTCGTCTGTATCGTCTTCATATCTTACATTACTTGTTAAGAAAGCATTTCCTGGTGCTGAATCTGCGTCTACTAATCCACCCTCTTCTGTTGAGTATTTTACAATTTCTGCTTGGTTTAAATACTCTGTGCCAAGTTTACATTTATTTTCACCATCTGGTAATACTTTAAATGTTAATTCTATTGATTGTTGTCCTCCGTTTTCTAGTTTAAGATCACTTGTATTAATCATTAATACTCTGTTTTCTAGATTTGTTCCCTCTGCTAATTTTATATTAGTATTATTTTCTTGTAAAAATTCATAGTGTTCATCATATTTATATTCCACCAAATCTACTGTTGCATTATGAGAACTTTGATTATTTAATACTAATTTATATGTAACATATATTTCTAGTTCTGTATCTGCTTTAGCAGAGTTTATGTTTTCTTTAGGTACGACTTCCCCATAAGACTCGCCAAGAGTTCCAGCATCGCTTGGCACTTTATAATCGTCAATTCTATAATAGTAATCTGAATAAGCTAAGTATAAGTTATAATCTACAGAAGAATCACTCGATTTATTTAACGCCTCATTTAATTTTCCATCTAGTATTTGGTCATATGTATATGTTGTTTCTTGTCCATTTATTTTTACTGTTGCTGATGCTACGTCTGTTCCTAAGTTTAAGTCAAAATATTTTTCGCATAATCCACAGTTTATATTAAATGCATAATGAGATGTATTAATTGTTCCATCGTTATTCCATGTATTTAACCAATCTTTAGTTTCTTTTAGATATGTATCTGTTTTAGCTTTTACAAATTGTTGTGTTGTTCCTTCATACACACCAGTATATAAAGCTTTATTAGATTGACTCTTTGTATCATATTCTATTGTCCATCCATTATTAGTTGTGCTTTTGTCAACTTCTCCACTGCCAGATATTGTTGTAGTTGCTTTATTAAAGTCGTCTCTGTTAGGTTCTACTTTTATTTTTGAATCTTTTGTTGTTGTATAGGCATTTGTATTTAATAATGCTTTGTATAGTATTCCGTCATATTCAAATTCTACATGATAGTCGTTTCCAGCTTCTATATCTGTAAACATATATTCACCTTGTTTTAAGGTTACTGTTATGCTTTCTCCCTTATTATTTTTATATGTTGCTGTGGCATTTCCATCTGACGAAGTTGTTGTTGCAATTTCTTTTGTACCTTTGTACAATTTTACTGTAACACCACCTAGTGCTTCCTCTTCGTTTCCGTCTCCATATATGTCACTTGATGTAGGTGTTTTTCCTGTTTTTTCTTTTTCTACCCAAACTATTCCACCTAAGTTCATTATTGGAATATCTTTTATGTTTAGTGTTAGCTCGTGATTTGTTAATGTTACTTTTCCTGATTCAAACTCGTTTTCTAAAACATTACCCTCTGTTTTAGTTTCGGCTACAGTATATGTGTTTCCTTGTCTTTTTAATGTTAGTGTTATTGTACCTTCAATTTTTTTATAGCCTATTGGTGCATATGTTTCTTCCATTGTTATTGTTATTTCTTTATTTAAGTCTGCTATTTCAATGTCTTCTAATACAATTTGTCCTGAAGAATTTGTTGTTACAATTATTGTTTTAGTTTCTCCTATTGTTGGTAATGTATATCCTTTTATGCTCGCAACATTTGTTAATGTTAATTTGAATTGTGCTCCTTTAACTGCTCCTAATTCTGTAACTGTTGAAGTCTTTAATAGTGTTAGTTTTTCTATTATTGATTTGTTTGTAACTTTTAAATTAACTACATTTGTTCCTGAAGAATTTGTTACACTTGGTGTTCCTGCATTTTCATCGGATTCATTTTCAATTTTTGTAACTTTCCATTCTGCACTGCTTTCATTGTATGTAAATTTTAATTTAATAGGTTTTTCTAATGATTTATATCCTGCTGGTGTAGATGTTTCTGTTATTGTTGCTGTAAATTCCTCTGGGCCTGCTGGTTGCACTTGTGGGAATTTTACTTCTCCACTACTATTTGATGTTGCTGTTCCTCCCGTTAATCCATTACTATATTCTATTTTGAATTCTGCTCCTTTAACGGCTGAGCCTATTGTATCTACTTTATTTAGCTCTACTTGTACTGGTGGGATAAGGGTTACATCAAAATTTAAAGGCACTAATTTTTCTTCATATTTTCCTTCACCAATAAGTAATCTTTGTGGTTTTTTGGATGTACTTGTCCTGTCACCTTCTAAATAATACCACTTTGCTTTTAAATCCATTCTTCCAATAATTATTTTTAAATCTTCTATTGAAGTAACTGTTGAGCTTTTTTTAACTAAAATATAAAATTCTGTTTCTATATCATTTCCTATTTCATACTCATATAATATTTCACTAGCATTTGTATATATAGGAGAATAATTTCCTGTCTTTGTTCTTGCTAAAACTATTATATCCGTATTGCTTCTATTTAGACTAATATATCTTCCTTCACCATTTTTCTTAACTTCAATTTTTTCAATATAGTCTCCTTTTGAAGCATTATATTTATATGGTCCAACAGCTATATAATTTTCTACATTTTGACCTGTAGGAAAATCCTTTATTTTATCTTTTATACCACTATCTGAAATATTATAATTAGTTTTAGGAGTTGCAGATTCATCAACTTTAATGCTTGTACGATTTTGATAGTCTGTCTCTGTTAATCCGTCGTCACCTAAAGCTGGAGAAAGACCTATATACACAAACGCTAAGTAAGGTCCAAGGTCAGTTAATCCTCCTGTATATAAGTTATTATTATTTATATAATCAACACTGTCATTATACTTACTTATCCCGTCTTGCCCATGAAGTTCCCACATAGCCACTTGTTCTGGATACAAGAAAACATAGTATAACCAATTGTTAAATGTTCCGTTAGTTTTTAATTCTTTTACTTTGTCATCATCAATCAATCTTTCAACACTTTTTCTTAAATTATTTGTATTAGTTTCATTAAGTTTTTGATTTGCTAATGTTCTTGCAATTTCAATTGCATTTGTTTTTCCATATGACGGTACTGTACCTTGTGTTGTTATAATTGGATTTGCTGTAGTATCAACATAAACTGCCCCAGTAACTTTATAATCACAATATTCGCTAGGACTAGAAGCCCAAACTTCTGTATTGTTAACATCATTACAATATAGGAAACTATTATTTTCTAAAGAATTTAGATTAGCTTTATACTTATTACCCATACTAATACTTGAAATGCTTTTTGGAACTTCACTGTATGCTATAACTACATTTTTCTCAAAAATTGGTAATAATGTTGCTAGCATCAATAACATTAGCACTATTAGCATCTTTTTAATATTATTACCTATATTTTTCTTCATTTAAATTCCTCCTTTCTTTATATATTTTTTCAAGTATTACTTTTTTATTTATTAGGTATATTCCCCCACCTAATATAAGCATACTTGCTATTATTATTCCAATATACATTACTGAACTACCTGTTGCTGTACTTATAATTAATTCTGCTGTGCTGTAATCGTTTTCTTTTTGTTCTTGATTTGCTGGTGTAGAGTTTGTATCTACTAATCCAAAATCGTTTTTATCTTCATATATTTCTGCTCCATTTGTAAATGTACCTGTATTATTTTCTGTCATTGCTTTTGTTAGAATTAATTTAACTTGTTTTGTTTCTCCTGGTTCTAACATTTCATCTTTTAGTTCTTCTGTGTATATGTTTCCGTCTGTTCCTTGATACCAATTTGTGTTCATTTCTGAACTAAATTTTAATCCTTTTGGTAAATAATCTACTATTACACTTGCTGTACCTGGAACTGCTCCATTGTTTTTAACTTCTATTACATATTCTACAAGTACTGTTGAGCTAGCCATTTGTTTTGCTTTTATTTCTACTTTTGCTAATTGTTCATTATTGTATTTATATTCTGTTGTTCCACTATTGTTTTTTACAGTTACTTTTGTAATATATTTGTTTAATTCTAAGTCGAATTTTGCATTTAGTACCAAACCTATATTAATATTTTCTATGTTTTGGTCTATTACATTAAGTGTGTCTGTTTTTACTGTTGTTCCTTCACTTGTTGTAGGTGCAGATGGTACAGAGTCTTTATTTGTTACTGGTGTAAGTTTGTATGTTTTTGTGTTATATTCAAATTCTACTATATATTTTCCTGGTTTTAGGTCTTTAAATTCATATTTACCTTGGTTGTCTGTTATTGTTGTAATTTCTTTTCCTTCTGCATCTTTTAAGTACTCTGCAACATTATCTTGATTAATTTGTTTTATTTTTACTAAAATTCCTTTTAGTAATTTTTCTTTTTCGTCTTTTATTCCATCTTCATTTTCGTCAAACCATGCTGTACCAGAAATACTGTATGTTTTTTCTACTGGTGTTTCTGGATTTTCTGGATCTGTTGGTTCTACTGGGTTAACTGGGTCTTCTTGTTTAGGTTCACTTTTTATTATATAATCAATTTGTTCTATAATCGGTTCTGGTTGTTTTACTTCTGTAAATCCATCTCTTGAATATGCTTTTACATAATATTTTGATATGCTTTCTAATTTACAATCTTTCTCTTGATGTCTAAAAGCTTTTCCTTTCCATGTAACAATTAGTTCTTCGCCTGCATTCAAATCATATCTTAAAGTATAGTTTTCACCTTTTTTTATCTCTATGTTTTCTTTATTAGTTGAGATCGATTCTAAATCTAATCCTTTTATAATATTTGTTTCAAAACAAATTGTATGAGTATAGTTACTATCGTTCTTAATTTTTGCAGTATATTCTAATATATCATTTTGATTAATATATTTATCCCTATTTTTTTCAGTTAAATTTACTGATACAACTTCGAAATTTATTTTTGGTTTAATAACTATATCTTTTTTATTTATTTTATAATTTTTTATTTCATCTGTTTCTATTGATACTGAATATGTTACTTCTTTTTCAAACGTACCTTCTAATAAATCTTCTGTTTCTACTACATAAACTTCCATTCTAATTTGTTGATTTTTTTCAAGTTTTGGTATTGTATATTGAATTTCGTTTTCTTTTTTTGTTTCTTTTATATCAATATCTACTATCTTATCATTTAAAACACAAATATAGCTTTCATTATTTTCGTCTATCTTTGTCCCTTCTGGCAATTTGCTTGTAACAACTACATTTGTTAAGGTTTCATCAGATACATTTGTTATTGTTGTTTTATATCCTAGTTGTCCACCTTCATAAATAAATTCTGCTCCATCGTTATATGCATCTTCTATTGTTGCTTTTATTAATGCTTTTTTTACTACATTTTTTACTTCTGCTGTTTTTGCTTGTTCTGCTTTTTCATTTGGTGTTACTTTTATTATTGTTGTAATTTCTTTTTGTTTTGTTTCTTCTGGTAATGATTTTACTTTTGCTGTTATTGTTTTTGTTACTGTTTTTCCTTCTTCTATATCAAAGTTTTCTGGTTTTGATACTAGTTCTAATTCTTCTGGAAGGTTTGCTTCTATGCTTACATTTCTAGCTGTTGCATTTGATTTATTTGTTACATTTACTGTAAATGTAATTTCTTGTTCTTCGTATATAGTATTACTCGTTACTTCTGCTGTTACTTCTAGTTCTATTTTTTGAGGTGTTTCTAATTTTATAAGTTTTGCTTTTCCTTGTTGTTCTCCTATTTTTACAGTATATGTACTCTCCATATATTTATTTGAACCTAAATTAGCTGGTATTTCTATTTTATATGTAAATGTTGTTACTGATTTATCTTCTAATTTAGTAAATGTTATTCTATAGTTTTTATATGTGCTTACATTTTCTGCATTGAATGCCTCCCAAGCTTCTCCATCTGCTGAATATTCTACTGTTGCATTTTCTACTGTTATTTGTTCTTTTAATGTAGGTACTATTGTAGAACCTGCTTCGGCAAAATTACCTGTTACAACTACGTTTTGTTGTTCTTTTCCTGTATTATTTATTATTGTTCCTTTAATTTGTGGTAAAGCTGAATTTTCCTCACTTAATAAACCTGCTTTTGTATTTTCTTTTATTGCTACTAATTCAGGTTCTTCTCCGTTATAATTTGATATACTATTTGCAAGTAGCATTCCTTTTTCTGCTGAGAATGTTACTTGTTTTGAATCTTCTGCTGTTTCTTCCTCATTTACTACTAATAATTTAATATTTTCTGTAGATGTTGGTAATAGTTCTGATGTTTTTAAGTTTGCAGAAAATGTTATTGTTGTATCTTGTCCATTATAGTCTACGTATTCTTCTTGATTTCCTGTTAATTTTATTTCTATTACATTATTTTTTATTGTTATGCCATTTAAATTTAATCCATTAGCGTTTGATATCTTTTCTGTGTTTTCTACTATTGATGCTTCTTTTACTTGATCTGGTAATTCTATTTGTACTGTTGGATTATTAAATAGTTTACTGTTATCTTCACTTGTATGTAATGTAACTGTAAAGTTAATTTTGTTTTCTTCTCCTACTGGTAATGTTGTTTTGTCTTGTCCTAAGTCTAATCCTAATTCAACATTAGTTTTTGGATTAGTTAATGAAATTTCTTTTGTTACAGTGTTTGTAGTAAATACAAAATTTTCTTCTGCATCTGATATTGCAGATACTGACTTTAATATTAATTTTTCAATTTTGTCTATATTATCTGTGTAGTCTGATACACTTGAAATGTTTAAAGTCTTAATATTTTGAATGTTTATTTTTCCTTCTTTTATAGGTTTGCTTAATGTTATTCCCAATTGATTTACATTTTCTGAATAATTTATTGAAAGCAATTTTTCATTTTTTGCATCTATACTGTCTTTTGTTATTTGCCCTATTACTTCGTTTGTTGCTGTATTTACTAATATTATTTCTCCATCATTTCCTAATATGTTTAAAAACTCTTCTTTATTTATATATGTAGTTTTATATGTTGTACTTGGTTTTACATCTTCTGGATTTGATATGTTTAATTCGTCTACATTTGATACTACTAATATATTTTCTCCTATTTTTGTAGTGCTTATATTTAATGTATATGTCTCTGTAAATTCTTTTCCTTGTGAAATGTATTTTTTACTTATGCTTTCTGGTGCTTGTATATTTAATTCCATTAACATAGATTTTTCTGAATTTGTTTCCCCTACACTTACTGTTTTTTTATGTTCTCCCTCGTCTGTGTAAAGTTTTATATTATTTTCTACTTCTACTTTTAATGCTTCTGCATCTTTTACATTTTCTTCTTTATATATATATGTAACTACAAATTCATCTACTGCATTTTTTGCCCATGCTACATTATTGTTTTCGTCTTTACTGTTGTTTACTGTTATTGTTGTTGTTCCACTTTCACTGTTGTGTTCCCATGAACCTAATTTGTTTTCTTCTAATGTTCCAAAGTTTATTGAACCATCTTGTCCGTTTGTTGCTTTTGTTGAGTATGCTGATACTTCAACTGCTTCTGCTTCTATTTCTTGTGCATTTATAAATTCTTTGCTTTCATTTATTTCTCCAATTTCTATTGGCTTTAATGTTATTACTGTTTTTTCTATTGGATATATGTTATCTTTTATTCCTGATTTTACTTTTACTTGTATTACTCTTTTTTGTTCTCCATCTATTGTGTATGTTTTATTTGTTATTATTTCTGTATTTAATATTTTTGTTTCTTTTCTTGTTTCTTCATCCATTGTGTTAAGATTTTCTGAATTCCATTTTAATGATATTTCTTTTTCTTGCTCTATTTGAGATGTTTCATTATCTTTTAGATATTTAGCTGTTAATTTTATTTTATTTTTCATGTTTAATAAATCTAATTTAAAGCTGTCTTCGTTTTTTGCTACTATTGCTAAGTCTACTTCTCCTGCTTTTATTTGGTCTATGCTTTTTTCGTCTTTTAATTTAAAATTGCAGTTATCAAGATTTAGCTCTATATCTTTTAGTGTTCCTTCTTCTACAGCTATGTTTAGATGTAGTTTTAATTCAGTTGTTATATCTGCTTGAGTTACTTCTTCATTTTCTGAATTTAATATTTTTGCATCAAATGTAACTTTATTTTCTTCATTTGCTGCATATGAAATTAAACCACTTCCCAAATATGACCCGAAGCAGTGCAAAGTTTGAAAAAGTTAAAGTTAAAACTAAAAGTGTTGATAAAACTTTTGTACTAATTTTTCCATCATTTGATTTTTTTAGATTTTTAAACATGTTTTTTCCTCCTGATTTTATTTTAGTCTTTTCTTCTTTATATAATATATTTATATAGCATTATTCTCACATTTTTTGCAATTAATGTCAATATACTATTTTTTTATTTAGTTTTTAAAATTCTACATCCTTTTTAAATTTATTTACGGAAACTTATAGATTAAAAAGAATTCTTAAAAAATTACATTTTCATGACATTTTTGTATTTAAACGCAATCTAGCTAATATACATTTTTACATATATTATTATATACGGTTATGTAAACTTTTTCAAGTACTTTTCCTTAGATTTATGCAAGTTCTCTTTTTATTCTTAATATATTGTCTAAAGTTTGTATATATCCTTCTTTGTAGCAAAATTCTAACTTTTTTATATTGAATGGTTTTACTTCTCGTAGGTCTATTTCTAGAACTGATGTGCTTGCATTAATTGATTCTCTTATTAGGTTTTCTGTCATTAGGTCTAATGATTGCATTGTTATATTGTATATTGTTTTTTGTTTTCTTGGACTTTTAAGTTTAAATCGTAATGCAAGTACTTTGTCTACTCCTAATTCCTTTGTTTCTTTTACTGGCAAGTTTGAAAATATTCCTCCATCCACAAATTGATATTTTTCGTATTCGAATGGTGCATACATTCCTGGAAATGTTGAGCTTGCCCTTACGGCTTTGCCAATTTCAATATCGTGTATGTATTGTTCGCCTTTTAAGTTTGTATTGTTTGTAAATATTATTTCTTTGTTTGAAATTAAATCTGTTGCTGGAATTGTAATTGGCATTTTTAAATCCATTATATTTTTTACTTTTTTCTTTTTTGCTGCTTGGTTAACTACTTTTTCTATGTTCTCGCTTGTTGTTATTCCTCCTAGTTTTATATCTTTTACTTCTCTAATAGACTCCCAAATATATTTTGGACTTAATGACAAAACTTGTTTAGAAAATTCTCTAAATAAATCTATTATTTCATTGGTTTTATACCCCATTGCATACAAAGCTGCTACTATACTTCCTGCTGATGTTCCTCCTATTGCTTCTATTTCTATTCCATTTTCTTCTAAAGCTTTTATTGCTCCTATATGAGCAGCTCCTCTTATTCCTCCACCAGCTAATGCTAAGCCTATTTTCATATGTTACCTCCTCGTATTTATCTTTTTGTTTCCATGTTGTATACGATTTTTCCTATTAGTTTGTCTGGTACTATTTTGCTTAAAATTCTTATTGCTTTGTTGTTTGCTCCTGGTAAAATCATGTATTTTCCTTTAAACATTCCATCTATTGCGTAATTTGCAACATCTTCACTTGTCATAACTTTTGTTTTGAATTTTACATTTGCTTTTTCTAAGAATGGTGTTTTTATTGGTCCTGGGCATAATGCACTTATTTTTACATTTAAGTTTTCTTTTCTTAGTTCTTCGTATATGCTTTGTGTTAGTTTTAATACGTATGCTTTTGTAGCATGATATGTTGCCATGTTTGGTCCTGGCATAAATCCTGCTATTGATGATACATTTAATATATATCCACTGTTTCTTTTTTTCATTCCTGGTAAAAATAATTTTGTTAATAAATGTACTGCACATACATTTGTGTTTATCATGTTTATTTCTGTTATTAAATCTGTTTCTGTAAAGCTTCCTGTTGTTCCAAAACCTGCGTTGTTTATTAGTATATCTACATCTCCTACTTGTTTATATAGTTCTACGCAATTTTCGGCAAGGCTTAAATCCATACATATTATTTGTGTTTTGGTTTTTAGTTCTTTTTGTACTTCTTCTAGTTTTTCTTGTTCTCTTGCTACTAGTATTAGTTCTATTTCTTGGTTGCTTAATATTTTTGCCATTTCTTTTCCTAAACCTGATGAGGCTCCTGTAATTAATGCTTTCATTTTATTTCCTTCTTTCTTTTTATTTATATATTTTTGTATTGAGAAAATTTGTAGGGGCGAGCATTGCTCGTCCGTTATTTAAAAATATTTGTCTTTCTCCCAATTTATAACATTATTTTGTATATATTCCTTAATTAAATAATATTCTTTTTCATTTCTTATAATATGTTCATAAAATAATTTCTGCCATATTGAATATCCTAACTCTTTTGTTACAATTCCTTTATACTGCTGAATTACTTTTGAAACAGAAATACTTTTTTGTTCTGTTATTGTCAAAATCATATGTATATGATTTGGCATTATTACGTATTCATCTATTATAATATTATTATATTTTTCATGTATTAATTCTAGATACTTTTTTACTGTTTTGCCTTCATATGATAACTCCATTTTTCCGGACGAGCAATGCTCGCCCCTACAGTATTTGATAATTTTGCCTAAAATATTTATTCTATTTTTTATACATATAGTTATAAAATAATATGCTTCGTGCGTATAATCATATTCTTTTAATCTTATACTCTTTCTTTGGGGCAAGATTTCCTTCATTTTTTATTTCCTTTCTGCCCCCATTATTATATTCGTGTACATTATAACAGATTTTTTTAAAATTTAATAGTTTTTACTTTATTTATTTTGCTTTTTGTTATATAATTTTGCCAATATTATTTAGGGGGCTTCCGTTTTGAGAGATTTTGGATTGAATGATAATATTATTAAAAGTTTTCAAAATGTTTTTGCTAAATATCCAGAAATAGATAAAGCTTGTATTTTTGGTTCTCGTGCAAGAGGTGATTTTAAGAAAACTTCTGATATAGATATTGTATTATATGGAAATTGTTTAACTCATACTTTAAATACTAAAATCTTTTATGATTTAGAAAATTTGTATTTAGTTTATAAAATTGATTTGATTAACTTCAATTCTTTAAAAGATGGCGATAAATTGAAAGAAAATATTATAAATGAAGGAGTTGAAATTTATGCCAAATAACCTATTAGAAAGTTCAGAAGCTTTTAAAAATGCTTATTTAAAGCTTGAACAGTTTTTGCTTGAGGATAATGGTTCTGAAATTGCACGTGCAGGAATTTTACATGCTTTTGAATTTACTTTTGAGCTCTGGTGGAAATACCTGCAAAAATATTTAGAAAGCATATATGTTTTGGAGGAACATGGTCCAAGTAATGTTATAAGAGTTGCTTTTCAAAATGATATTTTAAAAGATGGACAACCTTATATGGATATGCTTCGTGATAGAAATTTAATTTCTCATACATATAAAGAAAATATGGCTGAGGAAATTTATTTAAGAATTAAAAATGAGCATATTAATTCTTTAAAAGTATTTGCTCAAACGTTTAATTTAATATAGAGGAGAGATTTTAATGGATTATAATCATAAAGAAATTGAAAAAAAATGGCAAAATTATTGGGATGAAAAACAAAGTTTTGAGGCTGTTACAGGAGATAAAAAAGACCCATATTATATATTGGTTGAGTTTCCTTATCCTTCTGGTGCAGGGCTTCACGTTGGTCATGTTAGAAGTTACACAGCTCAAGATGCTTTAGCTAGAATGAAAAGAATGCAAGGTTATAATATTTTATACCCTATGGGTTGGGATGCTTTTGGTGCTCCTGCTGAGCAATATGCTATTAAAAATCATATTCATCCAAAAGATGCTGTAAAGGAAAACATAGCAACTTTTAAAGGTCAAATGAAAAGTTTAGGTTTTTCTTTTGACTGGTCTAGAGAGTTTTCTACAACAGATCCAGATTATTATAAATGGACTCAATGGCAATTCTTACAATTTTATAAACACGGTATGGCTTATAAAGATACTGTTCCAGTTAACTGGTGTCCAACTTGTAAATCTGTTTTATCTAATGAGGATGCTGCTGGTGGTGTTTGTGAAAGATGTGGAGATACAGTAGTTCAAAAGGAAAAATCTCAATGGATGCTTAGAATGAGCGATTATTCTGAAGATTTATTGAAAGGTTTGGATGATACAAATTTTGCAGATAGAGTAAAACTTGGTCAAATTAACTGGATTGGTAAGTCTACTGGTGTTGAATTAGATGTTGATATAGTTGGTGGAGGTAAATTTTCTATATTTACAACTTGTATTGAAACTATTTATGGTATTACATTTTTTGTTATTGCACCAGATGGTAAATTAATAAAAGAATTAATGCCTAGAGTTAAAAATAAAGAGGAAGTTGAAAATTATATTGCTGAAACAGCTAAAAAATCTGCTATGGATAGAACAGAATTAAATAAAGGAAAAACTGGTTGCTTGGTTGAAGGAATTAAAGCTATAAATCCTGTTAATGGAAAAGAAGTTCCTGTATTTTTAGGTGACTTTGTTCTTGGAGATTACGGAACTGGTGCTGTTATGGCAGTTCCAAGCCACGACCAAAGAGATTTTGAATATGCTCAAGAACACAATTTGGAAATGATTCCTGTTATTGTAGGGGCGGACGACTCTGTCCGCCCGGACCTACAATCTGCTTTTGAAAAGCAAGATTATTTAGGTAAAGGTTGTAAATTAATTAATTCTGAAGAGTTTACAGGTCTTACTGTTGAAGAAGCAAAAGTTGCAATTACAGATAAATTGGTTAAAGAAGGTATTGCTAGAAAAGTTAATAATTACAAAATGAGAGATTGGGTATTTTCTCGTCAAAGATTCTGGGGAGAACCAATTCCTATGATATATTGTGAAAAATGTGGATGGCAACCTATGGACGAAAAGGATTTACCTTTATTATTACCAGATGTTGCTGAATATGAACCAACAGAAGATGGCGAAAGTCCTCTTGCAAATATTACCGATTGGGTAAATACAACTTGTCCTCATTGTGGTGGAAAAGCTAGAAGAGAAACAGATACTATGCCTAACTGGGCTGGTTCTAGCTGGTATTTCTTAAGATTTATGGACCCTCATAATGATAAAGAATTTGCTTCTATGGAAGCTATGAAATATTGGGATAAAGTTGACTGGTACAATGGAGGAATGGAGCATACTGCAAGACATTTGCTATATGCAAGATTCTGGGTTCAATTCTTATATAACATTGGTTTAGTTCCTAAAAAAGAAATGATTTGGACTAGGGTAAGCCACGGTATGGTTTTAGGTTCTAACAATGAGAAAATGAGTAAATCTAAAGGAAATGTTATAAATCCTGATGATATAGTTAATGAATTTGGTGCAGATACGTTAAGAATTTATGAAATGTTTATGGGTGATTATACACAAGACGCTCCTTGGAGTACAGATTCTTTAAGAGGTTGCAAACGTTTTATTGATAAAGTTATTCGTTTGAAAGATAAAATTTGTGATAGAGAAGGTTATTCTAAAGAATTAGAAGCTATTATCCACAAAACTATTAAAAAAGTTCAAACTGATTTAACTACAATGGCTTATAATACAGCTGTTTCAAGTTTAATGATTTTAACAAATAGTATGGATGATTTAAAATCTATTACTAAAGAAGATTATCATTTATTGCTAACATTATTAAATCCAATAGCTCCTCACATTACAGAAGAATTAAACGAGCAATTAGGATTTAAACCACTTTGCGAAACTGCTTGGCCAGCATACGACGAAGCCAAAACAGTTGACAGCGAAAAAGAAATTCCTGTACAAATAAACGGTAAAGTAAAGGCTACTGTAAAAATAGCACTAGACGAAGATGAAGCACTAGTAAAAGAAAAAGCACTTGAAGCTGTTGCTAGTTTATTAGACGGAAAAAATATTGTAAAAGAAATATATGTAAAAAATAAAATTTATAATATAGTAGTTAAATAGATTTTTATTGAAAAAAGC
>CAYMXX010000014.1:0-16007 GCA_964394545.1 uncultured Clostridium sp. | reverse complement strand
GTGGTTGTACTACTGCTATTGCTTCATTTATAACTTGATTTAACATTGATGTTGAAACTCTTATTGCATTATTATTTGCTACTGTATTTATTATATTAAATATTTTGTCTACCCTTTGGCCTGTTTTTGCAGATATAAATATTATTGGTGCATATGATAAATAGCTTAATTTATTATATACTTCTTTTGTATACTTTTCTAATGTTCCAGTTGTTTTTTCTACTTCATCCCACTTGTTTACTACTATTATTATTCCTTTTCCAGCTTCATGTGCTTCTCCTGCAATTTTTGCGTCTTGGTCTGTTACTCCTTCATTTGCATCTATTAAAAGTAAACATATATCTGCTCTTTCTATTGCTAAAAGTGATCTCATTATACTAAATTTTTCTATTGATTCTGTTGTTTTGCTTTTTCTTCTAATTCCTGCTGTGTCTATAAAATTATATTTTCCATGTTCATTTTCAAAATATGAATCTATTGCATCACGTGTTGTTCCTGCAATATTACTTACTATTACTCTATTTTCTCCTAATATTTTATTTACCAAAGATGATTTTCCTACATTTGGTTTTCCTATTACTGCAACATTTATTATTTCATTTTCGTCTTCTGTTTCGTCTTTTTCTGGAAAATGTTCATATATTGCATCTAGTACATCACCTATTCCTAGTGCATTTGCAGAAGATACTGGATATGGTTCTCCTATTCCTAAATTGTAGAATTCATATATATCATTACTTGTTTCTCCTAAATTATCTGATTTATTGCATACTAAAACTATTGGTTTTTTTGATTTTTTTAGCATAAGTGCTATTTCTTGGTCAGCAGCTGTTACTCCTTGTTTTATATCTGTTAAAAATACAATAACATCTGCTATACTTATTGCTATATCTGCTTGGTCTTTCATTTGAGACAGAATAATATCATCTGATTTAGGTTCTATTCCTCCTGTATCTATTAAAGTAAAATTTCTTCCTCTCCAATTTGCCTCTCCATATACTCTATCTCTTGTTACTCCTGGAATATCTTCTACTATTGAAATTCTTTTTCCTATTATATAGTTAAAAAATGTTGACTTTCCAACATTTGGTTTTCCTATTATTGCAACTATTGGTTTTGACATTGTTCTCACCTTTTTCTTTCGCCTAATATTTTATATCATATACTTTCTTTAGTCAAGTTGCAAAAAAAAATGCCTTGTTTAGGCATCTTTTTTTTCTATAATTTCTTTTCCATCATAATATCCACAATTGTCACAAACTCTGTGTGGTAATACTGGTTCTCCACAATGTTTACATGTTGCAATATTTGGTGTTTCTAATTTCCATGTTGATCTTTTTGTATGTGTTCTTTGTTTTGACCATCTTCTTTTTGGTTGTGCCATTTCTATTACCTCCCTTATAAATGCTTTATCTATTCCATATGCTTTACATATTATTTTTTAAAGTCACTATAAAAGTATACTAATTTTTCTTCTCTTTGTCAAGGCTTTTGCTTTATTTTTTTAATTCTTCTAGGAACATTTTATTTAGTAGTTGTGGATTTGCTTTTCCTTTTGTTTGTTTCATTGCTTGTCCAACTAAAAATCCTAATGCTCTATCTTTTCCTGCTTTAAAGTCTGCTATTGATTGTGGGTTAGCTTCTAGAATACTCATAACTACTTCTTTTATAGCTCCTTCATCAGAAATTTGTATCCATCCTTTTTCTTTTATAATTTCTTCTGGGTCTCTTGCATTTTCAAATAATTCTGCAACTACCTTTTTACCTATGCTAGAACTTATTGTTCCTTTGTCAATAAGAGTTACTACTTTTGCAAGCTCTTCTGCTGTAAATGGAATTTCGTTTGGTTCTAATTCTTTTTCGTTTAATATACCTGTTATATCTGAAATTATCCAATTACTAACTGCTTTGTAATTGTTGCAAATGCTAGATGCTTCTTCAAATAAATTTGATAAATATTTAGAATTTACTATTATTCCAGCATCTTTAGGAGTCATTTTATATTCTTCTACATATCTATTAAATCTTGATTCTGGAAGCTCTGGTAAACTTTTTTTAACATTTTCTATATATTCATCTGAAAGTTTAATTGCAACTAAATCTGGTTCTGGAAAATATCTATAATCTTGTGCATCTTCTTTATCTCTCATAGAAAATGTTCTTCCAGATACATCATCCCATCTTAAAGTTTCTTGTATTACTTTTTCTCCAGCTTCTAGTAAGTCTATTTGTCTTTCTATTTCGTATTCTATTCCCCTTGTAATACTTCTAAATGAGCTCATGTTTTTCATTTCTGAACGGGTTCCTAATTCAATATCATTTTTCTTTTTTACAGAAACATTAACATCTGCTCTAAAAGAGCCTTCTTGCATTTTGCAGTCTGATACTTCTATATATTCTAATATTGATTTTAATTTTTTTAAATATCTATCTGCTTCTTCTGCACTACTTATATCTGGCATAGAAACAATCTCTATTAATGGAACTCCTGCTCTGTTTAAATCTACTAAGCTATCTCCACCAAAATCATCATGATTTAATTTTCCTGCATCTTCTTCTATATGAATTCTTAAAATTCTAATTTTCTTTTTATTTCCTTTTTCATCATCAATTTCTACATAACCATTGTTGCATAAAGGTTTATCATATTGTGAAATTTGATATGATTTTGGTAAATCTGGATAATAATAATTTTTTCTATCATTTTTACTATCTTTTGAAATTTCGCAATTAGTTGCAAGACCAGCTTTTACTGCATATTCTACAACTTTTTCGTTTAGAACTGGTAAAGTTCCTGGCATAGCCATACATATTGGGCATACATGTGTGTTTGGTTCTGCACCAAATGTAGTTGGGCATGAACAAAATATTTTTGTTTTTGTTGAAAGTTCTGCATGTACTTCTAATCCTATTACTGCTTCATAATCTTCTCTTGCCATTATTTCACTCCTCCTTTAAATTGAGGTTTATATTTTTCTCTAAATTTATATTCTTGTTCAAAACTATACGCTGTATTCAAAATAGTTTCTTCTTGGAATTTATTTCCTATTAATTGCATTCCTATTGGCATTTCCTTACTATCTACTCCACAAGGAATTGAAATTGCTGGTAGTCCTGCTATATTTATAGAAACTGTACAAATATCTGCTAAATACATTTCTAATGGATTATTTGATTTTTCTCCGATTCCAAAAGCTACTGTTGGAGATGTTGGAGTAAGTATAACATCATATTTTTAAAAACCTTTATTAAATTCATTCATTACTAATGTACGAACTTGTTGTGCTTTTTTATAATATGCATCATAGTATCCAGAAGATAACACATATGTTCCAAGTATAATTCTTCTTTTTACTTCTGGTCCAAATCCTTCGCTTCTAGTTTTTTTGTATAAATCTTTTAAATCTTCAAAATCTTTTGCTCTGTAGGTATATCTAATTCCATCAAATCTACCTAAGTTAGAGCTTGCTTCTGCACATGCAATTATATAGTATGTTGCTAAAGCATATTTTGCAATATCTAAAGAAAATTCTTCTACTTCTGCTCCTAATCTTTTATATGTTTCTATTGCTTGTTTTAGGCTTTCTTTAACTTCCTCATTTATTCCTTCTCCAAAAAATTCTTTTGGTACACCTATTTTTAGTCCTTTTATATCTCCTGTTAATGCTTTTTCATAATCCTTTTTAGGTAGGTCTACTGATGTAGAATCTTTTTCGTCATGTCCTGCTATTATATTTAAAAGAATAGCACTATCTCTAACGTCTTTTGTTATTGGTCCTATTTGATCAAGTGATGATGCAAATGCTACTAATCCATATCTAGAAACAAGTCCATATGTAGGTTTTAGTCCAACAGTTCCACAAAATGATGATGGTTGTCTAATGCTTCCACCTGTATCTGAACCTAATGCCCATGGTACCATTTGACTTGCTACTGCTGCTGCGCTTCCACCTGATGAACCTCCTGGAACTTTGCTTAATTCCCAAGGATTTTTTGTTTTCTTAAAATATGAATTTTCTGTTGAACCTCCCATAGCAAATTCATCCATATTAAGTTTTCCTAGTGTAATTAAATTTTCTTCATTTATTTTTTCCATTACAGTTGCATCATATGGAGATACAAAATTTTCTAACATTTTTGAACTACATGTTGTTTTTATACCTTTTGTGCAAATATTGTCTTTTATTCCTATTGGAATACCTGCTAGGTTGTTTGTAATTTCGCCATTTTCTATTTTTTTATCTATTTCTTTAGCTTTGCTTTCTGCCTCTTCTAAAAGTGGTGTAACAAAAGCTTCTACCTCGCTTTCCTTTTCGTTTATTCTATTTATATAACTTTTTGTAATTTCTTCTACTGTTGTTTCTTTTTTATTAAGCTTATCTCTTAATTCATGAACTGTTAATTCGTAAAGTTCCATTATTTACCTCCTTAAATTACTTTTGGAATTTTAAACATATTTCTATCTTTTTCTGTTGCATTTGCAAGTAATGCTTCATTATCTTCAAATACTTTTATTTCATCTTTTCTAAATACATTTTTTGCTTCGTTTGTTCCAATTGTAATATCTAAATCTTGTACTGGTGCATTATTTACAACTTCTGCAAAATTTAAAATATCTTGTAGGTTCTCTATATATTTATCTATTTCGTTTTCGTTTAATTCTAATCTTGCCAAATTTGCAATATGCTTAATTTCTTCTTTACTAACTTTTTTCATAAAATCTCTCCTCCTTTTTTATTATTTTTCATCGATTTTTATATGAACTTCTCTTAATTGTTTATTTGTAACATTTCCTGGTGCTCCCATCATTAAATCTTCTGCTTTGCTACTTAATGGAAAAGCTATAACTTCTCTTATATTTTCAGCATCTGTCAATAGCATAATCATTCTGTCTACTCCTGGTGCAATACCAGCATGTGGAGGTGCTCCAAATTGAAATGCTGTATATAGTGCTCCAAATTTTATTTTAACTTCTTCTTCTGAGTATCCCGCCATTTCAAATGCTTTAAGCATAATTTCTATATCATGATTTCTAACAGCTCCTGATGAAAGTTCTACTCCATTACATACTAAATCATATTGATATGCAAGTATATTTAATGGATTTTCTTCTTCCAATGCTTTTAAACCTCCTTGAGGCATTGAAAATGGATTGTGACTAAATCTTATTTTTCCATCTTCATCTAGTTCAAACATTGGAAAATCAACTATCCAACAAAATTTAAATACGTCTTTTTCTATTAAATTTAACCTTTTACCTAATTCTATTCTTATTTGTCCTGAAAGTTCTGTTGCTCTTTTTTGTGTATCTGCTATAAAGAAAATTGTATCTTCTTTATCTAAATCGCCTAGTTCTAGCAATTCTTTTTTATATTCTTCTGGTATAAATTTATCAATTGGTCCTTTAAAACTCAAATCTTCTTGAACTTCTAAATATCCAAGTCCTCCCATTCCAATTGATTTTGCATAATCTAACATTTTTTCATGAAATCCTTTAGACATATGTCCTTTTACTTTTATTGCCCTTACGGTTCTTCCTATAAATGGTTTAAATGTGCACTTATTGAAGAAATCTGATAAATCTATTATTACTAATGGATTTCTTAAATCTGGTTTATCTGTTCCATATTTAAGCATAGCTTCTTTATATTTTAATCGTTCAAATGGGCACTCAGATATTTTTTTGCTTGAAAATGTCTTAAAAGTATTATATATTACGTCTTCAGTAACTGCTAATACATCTTCTTGTGTTGCAAAAGACATTTCCATATCTAATTGATAGAATTCGCCTGGTGCTCTATCTGCTCTTGCATCTTCATCTCTAAAGCATGGAGCTATTTGAAAATATTTATCAATTCCAGAAACCATAAGCAATTGTTTAAATTGTTGTGGTGCTTGTGGAAGTGCATAAAATTTACCTTTATGAATTCTACTCGGAACCAAATAATCTCTTGCTCCTTCTGGAGATGATGAAGTAAGTATTGGTGTTTGTACTTCTAAAAATCCTTTTTCTATCATTTTCATTCTTAAATATTGTATCACTTTTGCTCTTAATATTAAATTGTTTTTTAATTTTTTTCCTCTTATATCTAAATATCTATATTTTAATCTTAAATCTTCTCTTATATCTTGCTCTTTGTTTATTTCAAAAGGCAAATTTTTAGTTCTTTTGCCTAAAATTTTTATTTCTTTAATAAAAACTTCTACTAATCCAGTTTTTAATTTTGTATTTATAGTATCCTCTGACCTCTTTCTTACTGTACCTAAAATACTAACTGCTGATTCAATTGGAATATGTGATGCTAAATCCACATCTTGTGTTTCTGCAGATGTAACTGCTTGTGTTATTCCATACATATCTCTAATGTCCAAAAACACTACTCCACCTAAATCTCTTATAGTCTCTACAAAGCCTGCTATTTTAACTTCCTTTCCAACATCTTTCAGTTCAATTTGGTCACAATTAATTGTTTTAAATGTTTCCATAAATTCACTCCTTTCTTTCACATCAACGGTTTTTTTGCATAAAAAAACCGTCTCTGCCAAATGCAGGGACGAATACATAATCCGCGGTGCCACCCTAACTTGAAAGCCTCATTTTAAATAATTTCAAACTTTCCACTTTATTAGATTGCTCCAATGTGTTTCGATATCTATTTTAACTAAAAGGGCTTTCAGCCGGTGACCCTTACTCTCTAATAGCAAGTTCATAGATTCTTTCATTTTCAACGCAAATATTAAATTTATATTATTTTAATATATAATTATTTTATTATACTTTGTAAAATTTGTCAATTGCTATACTATATTTTGTAAAAAAACGAAACCGGGACTCTTGTTATAAAGAGTCCCGGTAGGGCCTGATCAAAAGAAAGGAGGGGTGTGGTTGTCTATTTATGAGTGGTTGGGTTGGGAGGATGGGGGTAAGGAGTGGATCAGGCCCTAATACGAAATTATGTTAATATTATACATTTATTTTTTTATTTTGTCAAGTTTTTTTGTTTTACTGCTTCATATATAACAATTCCTGCAGATACAGATGCATTTAAAGATGTTATTTTTCCTTTCATTGGAATTTTAACTAGAAAATCGCAGTTTTCTTTTACAAGTCTACTCATTCCAAATCCCTCGCTTCCTATTATTATAGCAATAGCTCCCTTTAAATCTTGCTCGTAATAATAAGTTTTTGCTTCTCCATCTGTTCCACAAATCCAAACTCCTTGGTCTTTTAAATATTTTATTGTTTCATTTATATTATTTACTCTTGCAATTTTTACATGTTCTACTGCTCCTGCTGATGATTTTGATACAGTTGCATTTACTCCGAACAGCTCTTCTTTTTGGTATTATTATTCCATGCACTCCTGCTGTTTCTGCTGTTCTTATTATTGAACCTAAATTATGTGGATCTTCTATTCCGTCTAGAATTATTATAAAAGGATCTTCATTTTTTGCTTTTGCTTCTTCTAGTATATCTTCTACCTCACAATAATTAAATGGTGGAACTATTGCTATTACTCCTTGGTGATTTTCCGTCTGCGAAATTGCATTTAATTTTTGTCTTTCCACTTCTACAATTACTATTTTTCTTTGTTTTGCTTTTGCTATTATTTTATTTATTGAGCCATGTCTTTCTCCTTTTGCTATAAATATTTTGTTTATATCTCTATCTGATTCTAGCAATTCCAAAACACTATTTCTTCCTTCTATTTTATCAGTTATTTTTTCATCTTCTTTTTTCACTTTTAATTCTCCTTATTATAAATTTCATAAAAACTATTTTTTATTCTTCGTCTAACTTTAAAACTGATAGAAATGCTTCTTGTGGTACTTCTACTTTTCCTATTTGCCTCATTTTCTTCTTACCTTTTTTCTGCTTTTCCAATAATTTTTTCTTTCTTGTAACATCTCCGCCATAGCATTTTGCAAGTACATCTTTTCTCATTGCAGATATCGTTTCTCTCGCTATTATTTTTCCACCTACTACTGCTTGAATTGGTATTTCAAATAATTGTCTTGGTATTACTGTTTTTAATTTTTCTGCCATTTTTCTACCTTTTGTATATGCTGTATCTTTATGTACTATAAATGATAAAGCATCAACTGGCTCATTGTTTATGTGTATATCTAATTTTACAAGTTCTGACCTTCTATATTCTTTAAATTCATAATCAAAAGAAGCATATCCTTTTGTTTTTGATTTTAAAGTATCAAAAAAGTCATATATTATTTCGTTTAATGGTAATTCATATTCTAACGTTACTCTTGTGCTATCTAGATATTTCATGTCTAAATATACTCCACGTCTATTTTGGCATATTTCCATTACATTACCTACAAATTCTTTTGGAAGCATTATTTCTGCTTTTACAATTGGTTCTTCTATATAACTTATTTCTTGAAGTGGTGGTAAATCTACTGGGTTATATAGTTCTATTACTTCTCCTGTTTGTTTATATACTTTATATATAACTGATGGAGCTGTTGTAATTAAGCTTAAGTCGAATTCTCTTTCTAATCTTTCTTGAATAATTTCTAAATGCAATAATCCTAAAAAACCACATCTAAATCCAAATCCTAATGCTATTGATGTTTCTGGTTCGTATTCTAATGCAGCATCATTTAATTTTAGTTTTTCTAATGCTGTTTTTAAGTTTTCGTAATCTCCTCCATCTAATGGATACATTCCACAATATACCATAGAATTTGCTTTTTTATATCCTGGAAGTGGCTCTTTTGCTGGATTTTCCACTGTTGTTATGGTATCTCCAACATGTAAATCAGATACGTTTTTTACACTAGCTGCAATATATCCAACTTCTCCTGCTGTTAGCTTTTCTGCTAGCACAGTAGTTCCTGGCTCTAAATATCCAAGTTCTGATACTACAAATTTTTTATTTGTAGCCATAAATAATATTTCATCGCCTGTTTTAACTGTTCCTTCTACGACTCTTATATAGCTTAATGCACCTTTATAATTATCATAAAAAGAATCAAATATTAAGCATTTTAATGGCTTTGTTTCATCTCCTACTGGTGGATTGAAATCTGTTACTATTCTTTCTAGTACCTCTTCTATGTTAAGACCAGTTTTTGCAGATATGCATGGTGCATCCATAGCAGGTATTCCTATTATATCTTCTATTTCTTGTTTTATTTCTTCTGGTCTTGCATTTGGTAAGTCCACTTTGTTTATAACTGGTAAGATTTCCAAATTGTTATCTAATGCCAAATAAACATTTGCAAGTGTTTGTGCTTCTACTCCTTGACTTGCATCTACTACTAATATTGCACCTTCACATGCTGCTAAACTTTTTGAAACTTCGTAATTAAAATCTACATGTCCTGGTGTATCTATTAGATTAAGTATATATTCATTTCCATCTTTGGCTTTATAACTCATTCTTACAGCTTGTGCTTTTATTGTAATTCCACGTTCTTTTTCCAAATCCATATTATCTAAAACTTGACTTTCCATTTCTCTTGAAGATAATAATCCTGTTTTTTCTATTAATCTATCTGCTAATGTAGATTTCCCATGGTCTATATGTGCTATTATGCTAAAATTTCTAATATATTTTTGTTTGTCTTGCATATTTTTCCTCGTTTCTTATTCACAATATTTTTTATATTTTTCTTTTAGAATTTCTTTTTTTAGTACTGCATCTATTCCTTTTTTACTAATTTCCATAAAAATGTCCTCAAAGAATTTTTGCATTTTTGGATGGAATAATTCTTTATTTTTTACATTTTTCCAATACCATAATGGATAATCATTTGTAAAATCTTTTCCTTTGTATACAATTCCAGCTGATAGATTATCGCATAGCATTTCTATTGTATATTTGTATGGTATAACCGGCGCTTTTATTGGTGCATTAAAATCATACCAATATTCTTCATGATGTTTATTGCGCCCTTTATGGTGTAGCCATGCTGATGAATATTCTCTTTTTTCTCTTGCTACTTGTATTGGGCTTTTATATCCAACATAGTATTTTGCACTCTCAAAAAATTCTGTTGGACTATATTTAGATAAATCATGTACAAGTCCTCTCCATGGTAATCCTGCTTTTGTACATAATTTTAACACTATCCATCTATGTTTTGTTATTAATTTAAGGTGTAACCATATTTTTTTAAGCATTCTTCCTCCTTTAGACAAATTACAATTTATACGATAATGCAAATCACCGTATAAATCAAATTTCTAAATAATCCAGTTGTTAATAGGTTGTCTACTACAAATGGTATTCCTATTTTATTTATATTTTCATATTCTTTTAGTAAAGTTTCTTTTTCTTCATCTGTACACATTTTTTGCTCTTCCATATATTCTTTTGCAAGATATTTTGCCTTTGTCATTGCATCTATTTCTAAAAAGCTTCTTATACTAAATTCTATTAATGCAAATAGCATAAGTATTGCTATTTGTAGCATTTGATTGTTTATTACTCTTAATATTGTAAGTATACTAATTGTTATAAAATATATAATATTGATATTCGAAAATATAAAGTTAAATAACAATATTCTTCTATCTTGACATGAGTGTATACATTCATGTGCTATTGTTTGTATTCTTGCGTAATTATTCTTCATATCTGCTATGCTTATTTTATTTGTAACTGCTATATACAAACTTGTTCCAGTATCTTTTGCTTCTTCTATTTTTACATTTTTATTATTTAACATCTCTAGCATTTCTTTTGCTATTTCAACATTTTCTGGAAATTTGTCTGTAATTTTTTCTAGTTCTTTGTTTTCTTGTTTTTGTTTCATATTTTTAAAATTTATTTTAAAAACAATTTTAAATAAAATAATTGTTAAAAATATTAAAATTAAATAGCAAATCATCTCCATAAGTACACCTCACATTACTATATATAAATTAAAATACTTTTTTTAAGCTTTTTAAAGCTTTTTTATATACATATTTTATAAAAAATGCTAAATATACAATTCCTATTATCCAGCCACCTATTACATCTGTTGTATAATGAACTCCTAAATATATTCTACTAACACCTATTAGCGCTATTAATATTGACAATAAGACTATTGAAGAATATTTTATTTTTTTGTTTTTTATATTTTTATAAATTAAATATATTAAAAAACCATAAAAGCCAGTAGATACCATGCTATGGCCACTTGGAAAGCTATATCCAGTTTCTTGTATTATTTTTAAAACTTCTGGTCTTGGTCTTGCAATAGCCCATTTTAGTATTCTATTTAAAAAAAATACTAAAATTAAATTTATTGTAATAAATTTAGAATTTATTCTATCTTTCATCAGTAATATAAATGCTATTGCTAGTACGATTAATGTTATTGCTGATCCTAAATGAGATATAAAAAGCATAACATTAGTAATTCCATTACTCATAAATTTAGTAATTAGTCCATATACAGTTTCGTCTATAACATTAATTATATTCATATGTATTCTCCTATTTTATTGGTGTATTGTACATTTTTGTAATGGTACATTAGGAGTTCCATAATAAGACTTCGTTTTCCACAAGTTATTTTTATTTATATATTCTCCTCTACCATACACTCTTTTTGTTTTAGTACATTTTTCCGTTGCTAATTGTCCACTTTCCACGCATACTTTAGCAGTTGAATGATATGGGCAAGTTTGTGTTGGTTCTGTTCCACTTACAAAATATTCTGTCCTTGTTGTTCTATAATTTTTACATGTAGATGTTGCTAAAAATCCTGATTTTTCACATATTACTGCTTCTACTACATTTTTTGGTTTTTCTTCTGCAAATGTTTTTGATTCTAGGTTTTCATGTGCTCTTCTCATAACAGCTGTCCATATTTGAGCTGATGGATTAAGTGTCCATCCTGTAATTGTACAATTATTGTCATATCCATACCAAACAGTTGTAGTATAATATGGAGTAAATGCACAAAACCATCTATCATAATCATTATTTGTTGTACCAGTTTTTGCTGCAACACTCATTCCTTCTATTGTACAAGTTGTAGATGTTCCCGTTTTTACAGATTCTGTTAACATTTCTTTTAATACATATGCAGCTTCTTCTGTCATTACCCTTTTTTGATTCTGATCTGGTTTTAATACTATATTTCCATTTTCATCTACTACTTTACTATAAAATGTTGGTTTTTGATATACTCCTCCATTTGCTATTGTAGCATATGCTCCTGCCATTTCTAATGGCGAAACTCCCCAAGTTAGCCCTCCTAATGCTAGTGCTAGTACATTATCTTTATTTTCATCTATTGAAGTTATTCCAATTTCTTTTAAGAATTTTATTGATTTTTCTGGTGTTAATAAACACATTGCTTTTACCATAGGTATATTTTGTGAATTTGCAATTGCTTTTCTTGTTGTAATTAATCCCATATATTTATATCCAAAATTTTTAGGTTCATATGTTCCATTATTAAAACTTGTTGGGTTGTCGTCAAAAATTGTTGCAGCTGTTATAATCCCTTCATTTATTGCAGGTGCTAATACTGCAATTGGTTTCATTGATGAACCAGTTTGTCTTACTGCATCTGTTGCTCTATTAAAACCAAAAGCTGTAGTTTTTTCCCCAATTCCACCTGATACTCCAAGTACATAACCTGTTTTATGGTCAATTAACACAACTGCTGCTTGTGATTGCTGAATATTTCCTTTTTTGTCTTTCGATGTTTGCTTATATTTCTCTTGGCTTAATTCTTCGTCTATTATTGTTTGAATTTTTGGATTTTGAGTTGTATATATAGTAAATCCTCCACTTGATAAGTATAGTCTAGCTTGTTCGTATGTCCAATTATGTTCCTTTTGTAATTGTGCTATTATTTGATTTATTGCTGCATCTGTGTGATAAGAAAATACTGTTTGTGGAAATGCACCTTGGTTAAAGTTTAAGCCATCTTCCACTTCTTTTATTGCTTGTAAATATTCTTCTTCTGATCTTATTTTTCCTAGTTCTTTCATTTTATTTAAAACAATTTTTGTTCTTTTCTTTATTGCTTCTAAGGTTTCCTTGTTATTTTCTTCAAAAGGGTTATATGAATTTGGTGAATGATTTATTCCTGCTAAAAATGCACATTCTGCCAAATCTAAGTCTTTAGCACTTTTGTTAAAATAATAATTTGAACCCTTTTCTACTCCGTAAACTGTATCTCCTAAAAATATTAGGTTTAAATATAGTTCTAGTATTTCTTCTTTTGTCATTTCTTGTTCAACATAGTAAGCTCTTGCCATTTCTCTTACTTTTCTTTGCCATGTATCTTCTTTTTCTTGAGTTAAATTTTTTATCATTTGTTGTGTTATTGTGCTTCCCCCAAATGGTGATTTTCCTTTATTGGCTATGTATGTATATACAGCTTTTAATGTTCTTTTTACATCAACACCTTTATGATCATAAAATCTTTCGTCTTCTATTGCAATAAATGCTTCTGATAAATATTCTGGCATCTCTTCTATACTTATGCTTTCTCTATTCTCGTTTCCATTTAAAATTCCAATTGTATTATTTTCCATATCTTTTACTACTGAATTTTCATATTTTATTGTTAAATCATTTTTACTTAATCGTACATCTTTTACTATTCCATATACCTTATATGCTGCATATCCTCCTGTTACAAGCACAACAATTAAAAGCAATAAAAATATAATTAATATTGCTTTTAATATTCCTGTTATTATTGGATGTTTACTTCTTTTTTTTATAATTTTATATGTTTCAGCATTTTTAATTTTTTCTTTTTCCTTTTCTTGAAGCATTTTATGTCCTTTCTGTTTACTAAAATTTTATTTTAATTCTTCTATTGCAATTTTAAAGTCTTCTGCTGATATTATAGCACTACCAGCAACAGCTATATCTATTCCTGTTTTTTTTGCTTCATCTATTGTGTTTTTGTTTATTCCTCCATCTACTTCTATATATGTATCTAGATTATTATTGTCTATATATTCTTTTAGCTCTTTTACTTTTATTAATGTTTCTGGAATTAGTTTTTGTCCACCTTTTCCTGGTTCTACTGTCATTATAAGAACCATATGTAAATATGGTAAAAATTCTTTTATTTTATCTATACTTGTATTTGGTTTTATTGAAATTGCAGGTTTTATATTGTTTTGTCTTATAAAGTTTATAAGTTCTAATATTTCTTCTTTGTTTTTACATGCTTCATAATGAAATGTAATAATGCTTGGTTCTAATGGAATATATTTTTCTATATTTTCTTTAACTTCTTCAACCATAAGATGCACATCTAATGGTAAGTTTGATATTTGCTTTATTGTATTTGCATAATCATACATTAATTCTTCTGTATTCTTTTCTACAAATTTTCCGTCCATTACGTCTATATGGTAATAATTCGTTCCTGCTACTTCTAAATCATAAAATGTTTTTGTTGCTTTTTCTTTTTCAACTGTTAGTATAGATGTTGATATCTCTATCATTTTTATTCTCCTTACATAATGTATTTTTTCGGGTGCAATTAATGCACCCATATAAATTATTCTATTGTTATTGATGTTTGTGTATTTAAATTAATACTCTCTGTTCTTTTTAGGTTTCCATCTAAATATACTTTTATTGTTACTGTTCCAATTCCTTGTATTGATACAGTTTTATCTTCTGTAATTGTATTTACGTTTTCACTTAACACTTGTTCACCATTTACTGTTACTTTTAATGGTACATATACTGTTTTTGTTTCTCCTGTTTCTTCATCTGTTTGTTGTTTATAATTTCCTAGTGATTTAACATTTACTGTTACTTTTCCTGTTTTAATCTCATCAAATTCATTTACTGTTATTGTTATTTCTGTATTTTTGTCTACCATACTACCATTTGATATTGATTGATTTACTATAACTCCATTTGGTTTACTAGAATCTGCTGTTTTTTCTGTACTTTTCCATTTTAATTTTGCATTAGTTATTGCATTTTTAGCTTCACTTTCTGTTTTTCCTGATAAATCTGGCACTTCAACTTGTTCTATTCCCATACTTGAATAAATTGCAACTGTTGTTCCTGCCGGAATTTTTTCGCCTTCTTTTATTTCTTGTTTTATTATATAATTCTTTTCTACTTCATCACTAAATTCTTCTTCTACTTTTACTTCTAACCCTGCTTCTTTTAACATACTTACTGCTTCATCTCTCGTTTTCCCAACGACTTTAGGCATATCTACTATTTCTTGTCCTTTGCTTATAACAATTTTTATTGTGCTTCCTTCTTTTATTTTATAGTTATCTTGATATTTTGGATCTTGCTCTATTATTTGTCCTTCTGGAATTTCTAAATGATATTTTTCTTCTCCAACTTCCACTTTTATTTTTAATTCTTTGGCTTTTTGTTCTGCTTCTTCTTTTGTTAAGCCTTGTAAATTTGGTATTTGTACTTCTTTTGTTCTACCTAATGATAATGCTAAATATGTTCCTCCCATTGCAATTGCAAATATTAAAATACAAACAAATGCTATTGTAGCTATTTTTACTACTGGATGTTTTTCAAAATATTCTTTTATTTTATCAAATTTTCCTGGTTTCTTTCTTTTTTCTTGTTTTTGTAGTTCTTCTGCATAGTCTAATGATATTTTTTGTGTTGGAGAATCCCCTACATTAGATGAAGAAACGAATTTCTCTTCTGGATGTTTTAATGCTAATTCTAAATCTTTTATCATTTCTGTCGCATTTTGATATCTTTCGTTTGCATCTTTTTTCATTGCTTTCATAATTATGTCATTTACACTTTGTGGTAAATTTGGTTTTATTTTTATTGGCTCTATTGGCTCTTCTTGCATATGTTTTAATGCAACAGAAACTGGAGTATCACTATCAAAAGGTACTCTTCCTGTAATCATTTCATACATTACTACACCAAGTGAATATAAATCAGATCTTGCATCTGTAAATCCTCCCCTTGCATGCTCTGGAGAGAAATAATGTACTGAACCAATTGTTGTTCCAAAAGCTGTTATTGTTGAATTTGAAACTGCTTTTGCTATTCCAAAATCTG
>CAYMXX010000013.1:0-16650 GCA_964394545.1 uncultured Clostridium sp. | reverse complement strand
TTAAAAAAAATATAAATTCTTTGCATAATAAAAAGAAAAAACACGAATATAAGAAGGATTTCACTTAATTTTGTTGAAATATATATTATAAGTATTGAATTTACATATTTTATGGATAAATTGGAGATAATTACTGATGAAAAAACTTTTAAAATCAAAAAAAATATATAAAAAATTATTATTCATAGCGGTTTTTGCTTATGTATTATATATTTTTGTAGGTCAACAAAAAACTTTAAATGCATATAAAAATACTAATGAATATTATGCAGAACAAATAAATAAACAATTAGCATATCAAGAATCTTTAACAGAAAAAAGAGACAATATAAATTCAAAAGAATATATTGAAGAAGTTGCTAGAGAAAAATTAGATATGTATTTGCCAAATGAAAGAGTATATATAGATAAGACTAAGTAATAAGCAGTAGGCTTTGCTTTAAAAGCCTACTTTATATATTTTTCTATTTTTTTTAAATTCTTATAATAAATTTCCAAATGATTTTAAATTAGTATATAAATAAAATTAATAAATATTAGGGGGCATAATTATGAATTTTGAGGGGCTAACACTTGCAGAATTAAAAGACATGGCGAAAGAGAAGGGAGTTAAAAATATTTCTAAATTAAAAAAAGAAGAAATAATTGAAGCTTTATCAGGTTTAGATGAAAATATTAAAAATAAAGAAACAATTAAAAATTATTCAAATGCAACATCTTCTGGTGGCTATAAATTAACAAACGAGGGTGATGAATTTGTAGAAGGAATTCTAGAAGTATTGCCAGATGGTTATGGATTTTTAAGAGGTGAAAATTATTTACCTACTCCCAAAGATGTATATATATCACCTATACAAATTAAACGTTTTAGACTAGATACAGGAGATGTTGTAAAAGGAATAAAAAGAATACCAAAAGAAGGTGAAAAATTTCCAGCATTAATTTATGTTGGAGAAGTTAATGGTCAACATCCAGAAAATGCAATGAAAAGACGTTCTTTCGACGATTTAATACCAATATATCCTAATGAAAGAATTAAATTAGAAACAACTCCAAATGAATATACAATGAGATTAATGGATTTATTATCTCCAATAGGAAAAGGGCAGAGGGGAATGATAGTTGCTCCACCAAAAGCAGGAAAAACAACAATTTTGAAGAAGATTGCAAACAGCATTACAGCAAATAATCCAGATATTGAACTTATTGTTTTATTAATAGATGAAAGGCCAGAAGAAGTTACAGATATGAAAAGGTCTATAAAAGGTGATGTTATATATTCTACATTTGATGAACTGCCAGAACATCATGTTAAAGTTGCAGAGATGGTTTTAGAAAGAGCCAAAAGACTAACAGAGCAAAAGAAAGATGTTGTAATATTATTAGATAGTATAACTCGTTTAGCAAGAGCGTACAACTTAGTAATTCCAAGTTCTGGAAGGACATTATCTGGTGGACTTGACCCAAGTGCTTTACATAAACCAAAAAGATTCTTTGGAGCAGCCAGAAATACAGAAGACGCAGGAAGTTTAACAATTCTTGCAACAGCATTAGTAGATACTGGAAGCAGAATGGATGATGTAATATTTGAAGAATTTAAAGGAACAGGAAACATGGAAGTACATTTAGATAGAAAACTATCTGAAAAAAGAATTTTCCCTGCAATAGATATAAACAAATCTGGAACAAGAAGAGAAGACTTATTGCTTTCAAAAGAAGAATTAGAAACTGTATTTGCATTAAGAAAAGCAATGTCAAATATGTCTATACAAGAAATGACAGAACAATTAATTGATCAAATAATTGCAACAAAATCAAATGAAGAATTCTTAGAAAGAATGAAATATTTCTTTAAAGATAATAAATAAAATATTTTTAAAAATATGTAGATTTAAAAAACAATTCTATATTTAATAAATTTATTTTTATAGTATAGAGTGTAGGTACATGAATCTATATATTTTTGCAAACATAACATTGCACAAAATGAAACATTATGTCAATGTTGTATTTTCAAAAAATATATAGATTAACCTAATTTTAATATTTATATATTAACAACCTTCGGGTTGTTTTTTTTATACCCAATTTTGTATGAAAGGAGTTTTTAATATGGAAAATGAATTAATTTTTGTTGGTTTTAGGTTTGGCATAGGAAAATCTAAAAAAGAGTATTTTATGTTAAATTTTATAACTCCACCAACATATTCACAAGATAAAAGTTTTGCTTATTCAAATAGTATTTCTTTATTTACTACTAAAGAAAAGTATTCTAATTTTATAAAAGAAGTTTCACTTTTAGATAAAGTAAGTATTCCATTTGAAGTAAACGGCGATAAAGTTCGCTATTACTTATAATAAAAAAAGAAAGGTAGGTGTTTTTAATGGCAGATATGGCAAATACTATTGCACCATTACAAGAAGCACTAGTTAGTAGTATTACTCCAGCACAAATCGTTGCTGTTTTAGCAGCTATGGTTGGTGTTGGTATGACTTTCGTGTTGATGTGGTTTGGTGTTAGAAAACTTATATCAATATTTAGAAAAGCTGTTACCAAAGGAAAAATATCAGTTTAATCAAAGGGACTATTATGTCCCTTTTTAATTTAAAAAAGGGGTTTTTGTATGAATAAATATATAATAAAACAAGTTATAAAAAAAATCATAAATTCTAGTTGTTATTACATAAAAAGACTTTTAAAAAATACTACAAAAGTTTTAAAAGTAATTATTACTATTATTTTAATATTAGTGTTAATAAAATCATTTAGTATGTAGAGGTGTTTTAATGGATATAGAATTATTAAGAGGTTCACTAAATCCTAAAAATTTAATTGATTTAGTTAAATATAAAAGAAATTTTAGAAAGGAAAATCCAGAGTATTTTTATCCAGAAGGTTTATTAGTTTTTTGTGGTTCTCAGGGGTCTGGTAAAACTCTTTCGGCTGTTCAATATGTAAAAAAATTATGTATTGAATATCCCATGGCAATATTAGTTACAAACACCAAAATTGAAGGTTTACCAGCGCATACAGCAGTTGTTCCGTATAATGGTATAAAAAGTCTTACTTCTCATACTAATGGTCTTTGTGGTGTTATTTATTTTATTGACGAAATACATTTAGAATTTAATTCTTTAGAGAGTAAAAATGTTCCTATTGAAGTAATGATTGAGGTTTCTCAGCAAAGGAAACAAAGAAAACATATTGTTGGTACAAGCCAAGTATATATGCGTATGGCTAAACCTTTAAGAGAACAAATAAAAAATGTTGTTATTTGTAAGAATTTTTTTAAATCTATTCAATTTAATAAATTAATTGATGGAGAAAGTGCTCACGAAGAAAATGGAAAATTAAAATTTGATACTGTTAAAAATGTATTATGGTTTCATAGTCCAAAACTTTACAATTCATATGATACATATGCAAAAATGAAAAGATATTCAAAAGAGTGGAAGGGTGTTACTCGTAGTAATATTTATGGAGGTGTTAATAATGAACAAAGATAATATAGAAAGATTTGACACAGTTTTTTTTAATAAGTTAAATCAAAAAGATAAAGAAAAATATTATTTAAGTTATATAAAAAAATCATTAAAAATTATGGAGAAAGGGGGAAGTAGAAATGCTAATTGATTATGGTGTTGTTGTTCAAATGATAGCTGATATAGTAAGTCAAGCTTTACCCATCGGTATTATTTTTATTTTAGCTGAAAGATTAGTACAAATGTTTTTAAAATTTGCTTTTCCTAAAATTTTTAAAGGAGGGATTTAGTTATGTATTTTGATTATAGTTCTTATTTTCAAACAATAGTTTCAAACACTGATACTATTATTACTTTGCAAAATTCAATTATAACAGGGTTATCAGTTATTATTTTTTTATTTGTACTTTATTTTTTATATATATTTATTCGTAATATGATAAAAGGGGGCTAATATGAAATATAAAAAAATTTTGTTATTTATTTTAATTTTATTTTTTATTTTAATAATACATAATACTAGCAATGCCTTTGTTGTTTCTGAAGGTGGAAATTATAAATATTCTTTACCTAATTTGCCATTTGATGATGAAGATAGAAATATTATTATGTTTTTTAATGAAAATAAATTACAAGTTTATCTGTTTGAATTTTTTAATGATTCTTACGTAGGTTTTGATAGAATAAATAATTGTTTTAGAATTTATGATACAAATAAAAAACTTTTTACTGATGATTATGATTTGTTGCTAGGTGTATATTATTGTAATGTTTCTTTAATTAACGGTGTTTATACATCAGGTAGCAATTCTTGGCATTATATTTCTCATTCTGGTACTAGTTATATAAATCTTTATACGATTAATTCTATTACAGACTATAGCGATATGAAATCTATTTATAGCACAACTACATTATTTCCTTGTTATGAAGATATTTTAATTTCTTCATTACCGAAAGATTACACATTCAAAGAAGATTTAATTGTTTGTTATGATAAAAACGATTATGATCATAAAATTGTTTGTTTTCGTCCAGAAAGTTATTTCTCTGGTTTTGTTTGGGCAAATAAAAGTGGTGGAAGTTTTTATTTATGTTATAGAGAGTCTTATAATAGTGGTGAAAGTAATAGTTTATTAGCTTATATTTATAATACAGATATTTGTGAATGGGAATTTTCTGGTAATATTAAAGGTACTTCTTCGTATGGTAGTTATTCTATGACTACTGATGATGTTATTTTTTGTAATAGTAATATTTTAGATTTTAAGAGTGGAAACACTACAACAAAAAGCATGAAAAATTTATTTTGTGGTTCTTATACTTATTCTGTTTTTCCATATATTTTAAATAGTGCTGCAGATTTATCAAAGGGTAATGATGATATTGTTATTATGCCAGGTGATTTTACAAATATAGAAGATATAAATTTTGTAATTCAAAAAATTGAAACTAAAGGAGAAGGAGACGAAACATACGAAAGTTATACAAATATATTTGACACTATAACATTAAATGTTGATAGTGATTATTATACTGCAGTTGGTAATGAAGGTTTTTTTTATGTTATTCCGTGGAGTTTTATAGAAAGTAAATTAGAGAAAGATGTTCGATATTCTTATGTTTTAAGCTATTCTTATAATGATAAAACATATACAAAAGATTTATTTTCTACTTATGGAGGATTAAGCGAGTTTGATATTATTCATAATAAAATTAATGAAGAAACGAAAGTATTCGAAGAATATTATAAAAGACAAGAAGTATTAATACAAGAGCAAACAAAATTACAAGAAGAGCAAAACGAAACAAGTAAAGGTATATGGGGTACATTAAAAGAAGTATTAAGTTATATAAATCCATTTAGTGAAAATTTTTTTGTATATAAATTAATTGATTTATTAATAGATGCTTTAAAATCTTTATTTATACCTGATAATGATTTTTTAACAAATTATTTTAATGAGTTAATGGATTGGTTTAGTGATCGCTTAGGTTTTTTGTTTTATCCTTTGGAATTAATTTTAGATGTTCTTGATAGAATAATTAGTATTAATTTTGAAGAACCTATAATACAAATACCTGATTTTATAGAACCTTCTACAAATGAAAAAATTATAAATAGTACAACATATAACTTAAATAGCTTATTAGAAAATGATATTTTTAAAACTTGCCATAATGTGTACTTAATTTTAGTTGACGCAGTTATAGTTTTTGGTTTAGTTAATTTATTAAAGCATAAATTGGAGGAGGTGTTCACAAAATGATATTAGAGGCAATATTGAATATTTTTAAGGCCTTGTTATTTGTATGCTTTTCTTGGATTAGTATTCCAGCATTTCCTGTAGAATTAACAAATACTATAAATTCATTTTTAGACTTGATATTTGATAATTTAACATTGCTCGGTTTTTTTATACGCCCATTAACTCTGCAAATATCGATTCCGATCTTAATAATATTATTGAATTTTGATCATTTATATAAATTGACAATGTGGATACTTCGTAAAATTCCAATGCTCGGCATAAAATAGTACATATTTAATTCATTTTTTGATTAAATCTTTGATTTATCAAAAAATGAATGTGTAGGTTTTTAGGGGTGCAGCCCCTAAATAAAATTTTTGAAAAAAATTTTACTTATTTTATTTAATTATAGTTGAATATTAGGCGAAAAATTTGAAAGGAGTTTTTTATGTGTCTTGTGGTTTAAAAAAGTATGTTATCACAGGTCATATATTAGAGGTGTATTCTTATGATTATTATGTACATGGTAAAGGTGGTTTTTCTGGTACAGCAAAAGGACAAGCAGATATTAATAGTGCTTTAAAAAATTATGCTAATACTAATCAAAGACGTAGGGACAAAATAAGGCGATTAGCTTGTACTAATTTTAATAATAAATATGATAAGTTTTTAACTCTTACATTTGCTGAAAATATGACTAATATTGAAGAATGTAATTTATTATTTAAAAACTTTATTAAAAGGCTAAAATATACATATAAATTACAAAATTTAAAATATTTAGCTGTAATAGAATTTCAAGAAAGGGGAGCAGTACATTATCATGTATTATTAAATATTCCATATATACCACATAAAGAATTACAGGAATTATGGGGGAATGGATTTGTATTTATAAATGCAATTTCTCATGTTGATAATTTAGGTGCGTATATTCTTAAATATATGACAAAAGATAATAATGATACTCGACTTATGGGTAAAAAAGCATATTTAACAAGTAGAAATTTAAAACAAGAGGAAACTATAATAAATCACGATTTAAAAGATTTTAATAAGTTAGAAAATAAAATAATACAAAAATATAATTTAAACGATTTAAAAGCAGTTTATGAGGCAAATTACGATACAGAAATGTTGGGTAATTGTACTTATAAGCAATATAATTTAGAAAGGATTTGTGATTAAGAGTGGATTTAATTAAATTAATTTTAGTTTTTATATTGATTTTTTTTATAAACTATTTTATTTTTGAATTTTGTTTAAAATATTTAATTATTTATTTAAAAGATTTAGCTAAGAATAAAGAGTGATTATTTTTTTCTGTAGTTAATAAATTTTATAATTGTAATTAGTAGAAGAGAGCTATAAGCTCTCTTTAATTTTCTTTTCTAATTCTTCCATATTGTAAAAATTTTGTACTGGTATTCTTAAAAATTTAATATTTAAATCATTAAATAATTGATTTATAAAATTATCTCTTTCTATTCTTTTTCTTTGTTCATGTGAGGGGTCGTCTAATTCAATACACAATAATATCTTGCAATTTTCTTGTGTTATTACAAAATCAATACTTTTACTTTTTATTTTATTAAAGTCTTTTAATTCTTTATGTTTAACTATTTCATATAATGCGACTTGACAAAATAGGGAATAGCCTAGCTTATTTGTTATTTGCTTTAATATTTTATAAAATTTAAGTTCGTTTTTAGTTAATAAATATTCATTTTTTTGATATTTATCATTATAATTAATTATTAAATTATCTTGGTTTTGTTCGTTATTATTATTTTCTTTATTATCTAAAACTTTTTCGGATATTAGAATAAGTATTATTAATATTAATATTATTGTAAACATATAAATCACCTCATATACAAATTATACCATATTTGACAAATTATGTAAACATTGCTATAATTTATTATATTATTTAATTGAAAGGAGTATATATTATGTCTGTTGAATATACTATTTACTGCATTTATAATGGAGGTAAGCCATTTTGTTTAAACACTTATCATAATATAAATGATGTTAAATTACATTTATACGATATGATTTCTATAGAAGAACAAAGGCATAGACCTTATTATGTACAAAATAGTTTTTTTAAAAATAAATACCCATCAACAATTACAGGCAAATTTTTTTGTATAAAAAAGAGAGAAGTTAGTGATTGGGAAATATACGACGATTATGAAAAGCAAAGTTTTAAAAGTAATAATATTGTTTATTTTGAAAATTTTAAAAATATTTATTGACATTATATTTTTTTTGTGGTATTTATAATTCGACGGTTGTAAATTATATTTATTAAAAACATTGCACAAAAATGAAAACTATATATTATGTGAAAGAGTAGAAGCATTGTAGCACAGCTACTTTAAATTTATTGCAAACATAACATTGCACAAAATGAAACTTTATGTTAACATGTTTTCAAAAAACTTTGCACAAAATTAATAGACTTAATTAATAATATTTAAATAGTATTATTAATTAAGTCTATTTTTTTATTTAAAGGGGTGTTTATTTTATGATACAAGGTAAACAAGTATTTACTTATGTAGATAGTAAAGCAGGAGTTACACAAGACGGAGAAAAATATTTTGCTATAAATGTTATAACTAAAAGCAATAATAAATCAAAATTATCATTTATAACAAAAAATGAAGAATTGATTAATAAGTTATCACAAATGAAATTTATTGATTTTCAAGATATTGTTTTAATTGTCGAATTTAAAAGATTAATTAATCAAAATCGTTATTCTTATTGGAATTGTGAGTTGATTGGTATTGGAAACAACAACGGAAATAATTAATATTTTAAATAGTATTAATCAACAATTGTTTACTATAAGTACATTTTTACAATTTTTTATTTATGGTTTTATAGTACTTATAATTATTTATTTTGGTTATTGGTTTTTTAGTAGATTTTTCTATTAAAAGCTAGTAATAAATTGATACAAAAGATAAGGCTTATATTTTGGCTTTTTGATTAGTATAATTCCATTATCCTCTTAAATTTTCAAAAAGCCTTTATAAGAGAAAGGAGTGTTATATGGAAACTATAAAAGGTTTAACATTAACTGCCGATATGTTTTCTGGATTAGTTAATACTATTACAGAAAATTTAGGAGTTTTACTTCCTATTGGTCTTACAATAATGGGTATAATGATAGCAGTTTCATTAATACCAAGAATAATTTATAAATTTTTCTAATTTATAAATTTAATACCCAGTATTGCGACATTATAATGTCGCAAACTGGGTTATATTTTTAATATGGAAATTTAGAAAGGAGATTAGTATTAATGAAATTAAATAATAGAGTATTTTTAATTTTAGTATTAATATTGTTTTTTACTTTAATATTAAATTTTAACAACGTAAAAGCTGTTGATTATGACGGCCAATTGCCATATTTACCTAGTAATCTTAATTCTTATTATTGTATTTTTAGTTATAAAGATAATATTTATTTAATTGATACAAATAGAACAAATCATTTTGAGGTTCGTGGTGCTGCAAGTGATTGGGTTATTTTTTTTGAAAATGGTTATATTTTAGAAAATAATTCTTGGCTTTCACTTTCTTATGTAAATCCTGATATTAGTTTAACTGATAATTACGCTTGGATTAATTCAGGCTCAGGTTATCCTGTTTCTTCTGGTGCTCATTATTTACCTATATTATCAAGAGGTTTAAATGATTTAAGTAATTCTGTTATTTTTAATAATTTGTTGATTAAACATGATCTTGGTTATTTTAGTTATTCTGTTCATTCTATTCCGGACGATTATGTTTTTTTTCAAACAACGGTAGTTCTAGTGGAGGGAGTGGAGGAACTACCGGGAGTGATAATGAAAACAATGAAAGTGATAATCCCGGTTGGCTTGATAGTGTTGGCAGTTATTTTACTGATTTATTTAATAAAACGAGTGATATATTTAAGTCATTAAGTGAAGGTTTTACAAATTTAATAAATAGTATAGGAAATTTTTTTAGTGAATTATTTACTAAATTAGGAAATTGGTTTAGTGAATTAGCAACTAATATAGGAACATTTTTTACTAATTTAGGTAATAGTATAGGTAATTGGTTTTCTCAATTATTTACTAATTTAGGTAATTTTTTTAATACTCTTTGGGAATGGCTAAGTAATTTATGGGAAAGTATAAAAAGTATTCCTTCTTCTATATGGAATTTATTTAAAGAAGGTTTGATTTGGCTTTTTGTTCCAGAAGATAATTATTTTGAAAATAAGGTTGAAGAATTTAAAGATGCATTAAATGATAAAATACCATACCAAACTTATTTACAAAGTTTAAAAGATATAGAAAGTATTACTGATATAACTGGAGATACTGACGAGATTACTCTTGGAATAGATTTAAAAAATTATTCGATTTTAGATAAATTTACGGTTAATATGAATAAATTTATAGATTTTTCTATATTTTCAAGATTTAAGTCTACCTGGTATTCGTGGGTAAGAGTAGTTGTATATATAGGTTTAGTTTTATATAACATTAATGAGGCAGTTAAATTCTTTAATGGGTTTGGAGCTGTTAGTGGTTCAATAAGAGATATTTCTACTGGTTTAAGTTCTAGTAGTTCTAATAAGGAGAGTGGTAAAAAATGATAATTTCATTATTGTGTACGCCTTTGTTTTTATTATTAACTAGTGCTATTGCACTTTTACCTAATTCAGCATTTGAAGGACAAACAGTTACTGGGCTTATTGGCATGTTCTCAACAGCATTTCAGTTTTTTCCTTCTGACGTTTGGATTTTAGCATTTGGAAGTATTACTTTTTGGATTACTGTTCATATACTTTTTGGAATAATAAAAATGATTGCATATATTATTTTAGAGATTATTCCATAGGAGAAGTTGAAAGGAGCTATTATGAATAAAAATATTGTATTTAATAAATATTATAGGAATTTAAGAACTAATGTGTTTGATAGATTAGAGTTTAATGAATTTATGGAAGTATATTCAAAATTCAAAAGATTAAATTTTCAATATAAATTACTAAAGATATGTGAAAAGTTAGAAAGTTACGATATTCCAGTTATAGAAATACCAATATTAAGATTTTTAAGTAAATTACTAGATTTTACACGTTGGAAATTTTATGATTTTTTAATGTTAGTTATTAATGGTCGCAAATTTAATTTATATGGTTTAACAATATTCTGTGGTCGTCAACGGTGGTGGTAAAACTATAAGTATGGTTGAATATCTTAATAGAATGAAAGATAAATTTCCAGATTGTAAGATAGTAACTAATTTTAATTATATAAGGCAAGATATGCCATTTACTGATTGGCGACAGTTTATTGAGGTTCGTAATGGTTTAGACGGTGTTATATTTGCAATTGACGAAATACAGAATGAATATAATTCTAATACTTGGCAAGATTTTCCAGAAGAAATTTTATCAGTTGTAACACAGCAAAGAAAACAACGTGTAAAAATAGTAGCAACAAGTCAAGTATTTACAAGAGTAGTAAAGCAACTACGTGAACAGTGTTATGAAGTTGTAGAGTGTAAAACAATTTTAGGACGTTGGACAAGACAAAAATGTTTTGATGCAGACGATTACAATTCAATTGTCGATAATTTAACTCCAGAACGCAAATTTAAGACGCGTAAAAAGTGGAAATATAGTTTTATTCAAAACAATAGAATAAGGTCTTTATTTGACAGTTACGCAGTTGTTGAAAGCATAAAAAATAAAGATTATATAAAAAGAAATGAAAGAGGTGTAAATTAATGTTTGAAAAAGAAGAAATTAAAGTTATAAAAGGCTGTTTGTTAACAACAAAAGAAATTTTTGGTCGTACACCATTTAAAACAAAAGATATTAAAAATAAAATAATTGAAATTGATAATATATTAAAAAAAATAAATAATCTTTAAAAACGGAGGGTTCTTAGTAACACCCTCCGACAGTCTCATTTTTGAGACTAATTTATAAAAAAAGGGGTGCTTTTATGTATAGAAATTTATTATTTTTATTGTTATTTATTTTATTTTTATTTTTTTGTTTGTATGTTAATTATCTTGTAGATAGTCTTGATAAAGAAAAAGAAAATAAATAGTGTTAGGAGTATAAAATGATAGATACAATAAAAATATATACTATGATTAATAAAAATACTTATGACAAAATATATAATAAAAGTATTATAAAGACATCTTATAGTATGGAAACTGGAGAAATATTTTATAATATAACAAATGATCATTTAAGGGGTTCTTATGATACTAGTTTAAGTGTAAGAGTTGCAGAAGGTGTAAAGTATAAATTCATTGATATGTACTGTTTAGAAATAGAAGGTAGTTATCATAAAATATTAAAAGGTTATAATAGTCACAATGGTTTTTATAATTTATATGAAATATGTCAAGGTTTAATAAATTTAGTTTCTAATAGTTATAATGTAAAATTGCCTAATATTAAACATTGGTTTTTACAAAGAGTAGATATAGCAATTGTTTTTGATTTAGAAAATCAAGAAAATGTAAAAAGATATTTAGAAAATTTACATAGTTGTAATTTTCCAAGAAGGAATTTAAAAAATTATAGTGATTATGGGGGGACAGGTTTATATGTCCCAGGTACAACAACAACATTAAAAATATATAATAAATATCAAGAATTTAGAAATCACGATTTAAAAAGATTTAAGAATACAGATACTTTTCATATAGAAAATTATTTAGATATTATACAAGGTTATTTAAGATTTGAAATAGAGATAAAAAAGAAGAAATTGGAGAGTATATATAATAAAAAATATATAAGAGTAAGAAATGTAATGTATGAAGAATTAAAAAAAGTTTGGAGTGAAGAATTTATGAAATTATTGAAATTTTATGATAGTGAATTAACAATAATAAGAGATAGGGAAAAGGTAAAAAATAGATTATATGGATTATATGGCGAAACAAAAGGAAGAAATTTATATGATTTTTTTTGCTCTTTAATTGTTGATGGAGTTTTAGTTGTAAGAAATAATATGTCTAAACCTTCATATTATAGAAAAACAAAATTATTAAAAGATGTAGGCATAGATTTTAGTCAAAAGCTAGATATTAAAGAAGATAATTTTATAGATTTTAATCCATTTACATTTGAGGAAATTGTTTAATATAATTGCAAAAGGAAATTGGAATAAAATGAACTTTCTCCTTTGAATTAGCTTCTTTATGCCGAGAAAACTTTTGTCAATTATGATGATATAGAATATAATAGATTAGGGTGTATAAGCATAAAATGTCTTATACACCCTTAATTAATTCAATATTCACTATCTGCCATTACTTCTATTATAGTTTGTTTTATTAATTCAATATCTTTTTCGTAATCATTAGATACTTTTATTCTTAATAATTTTATATTTAGTTCTTCAAATAATTCATTTAAAAAATTATCTCTTTCTTTTCTTTTTTTCATATTGTGTGTATTATCGTCTAATTCTATACAAACTCTTGCTCTACAACTTTTTTTATCTGCTATAACAAAATCTATACTTTTACTTTTTATTTTATTAAATTCAGCATAATTATATTTTTTATATTTAGTTTCTATTAAGCTATATAAACTTACTTGTGTAAGTAGATTTAAATCCATTGTATCAATTAATTTTTTTAATTCTTTAAAAAATTCTAATTCATTTAATGTTATTAAATATCTTTTTGCTTGATATTTTTCTTTTAAATTGTTTTCCATTTTATCACACCCTTTTTAGTATTATAACATATATTATAAAAATAATTTGTCAAATTATGTCGAATGTTTAACGTTGCTATGTTTACATAAATATGTTATAATTTTAATATGCAATAATTTTGAAAGGGGGAATTCAAATATTAAAAACTATTAATTTTACTAAAGATACAAAAATTTATATTAATGAATATGGTATTTTTTACGAAGGACAAACTTTAGAACAATATGGGGGAATAGGGGAATGCAAAAATTATATTCAAGATGTTTATATTGAAAAATTTATAATACATTTTAAAGAAGGTAAAAGTATAAGATTATATTTTAGAATTTGTAATTTTTTTAATAAACAAAAATTTACTTTACCAGTAGAACTTTTAGGAGAAAATTATAAAATAAAAAAATTTTAAAAAGTTATTGCATTATCATAATTTATATGATATATAATAGACAAGTTAATAATATTTTAAATATTATTTTTTAATTTTATATATTGAAGGGCAGAGAAAATGCTTTATATTTTGTAGGTTTACAACATTGCGCAAAATGAAACTTTTGTGCAAATAGGAATAGAAGTAAAAATATAAGCCTATGTTTATGGCTCTACCTCGAACTATTGATACTCCTATGTTTAAGCTCCTTTTATATAATATTATAACATCAAAACTATATTACTTATTTATAAAAACTTCTTATAATCGATTTTCACAATCCATTATAATTAATTTATTTTACATACTTATATAATTTATTATCTTAAATAAATTTTTGTTTATAATTTTAATTTTTATTCATTATAATTTTCTGACTATATTATTATTTATATAAAATTTCTGCAAATTCTCTAAATCGCCTATATTTCAATATTTAGTCTATTTTACAGACAACAAACTATATGTCTTAAAAATAAAAATGGCTTAAAATCGATTCTCGTGCGTCGTTTTTTAGGCTATTTTTCAGTATTTTCAGAGATTTTATAAAACTTCAAATTTTTTATAATTTTAGTATAAAACTTACTAATTATATTAAATTTATTAATCTTAAAAATCGATTTAAACTAAATTCACATTATTAAATGATAAAGTTTATATTAATACAAATAAAATTGCTTAAAACCGATTTTAAAGCTTCATAAATAATAATTATAATTTAATATAATAAATTTATTTACAAATTATATATAAAATTTTGCAAACAACAAATGTTCGTTTTTTGAGATAGGGCTAAAATCAAACATTCAAAAATTAAAAAATTCTAAAATTAAAATTTAATTAATTCTAGAATTTTATTTTTATACTTTTTATTAAATATAAATTTTTTGTATAATTGTAAGTTTATTTTTGAAATTATATTTATTGTTTTTTTAAATCTCTTATTTCTCGAAACTGCCCCTCTCTCCTATTTTACTAGTTTGTTCACTTTTTTAAAATCATCCCATTCCCTAAATTTGCATCAATTCTTTTTATAAAACCAAATTTTTCATAAAACTTTTCTTTGTTCTTGGATGCACCTAAATATACACGTAAATCTGCATTTGCAGTTCTTACTTCAGCAATTTTTTCTAATAATTTATTTATTATCATTGTACCAATTTTTTTACCCTGATATTCTGGTAAAACCATTATATCTTGTATATATAAAAAGCATATTTTATCTCCAATTATTCTTCCATATCCAATTATTTTATTATCATCATATATACTTACTGAATAAAATGTATTTTCTAATGCAATCTTTGAAATGTTTTCATCATATTCGCCCCAACCAACTGCATTATATAAAAAATTAAATTCTTCTACATTTTTATTATTTTCTTTTATATTTATTTTCATAAATTCTCCTATTAATTATTCATTTTTTGTATTCAGCAAGTACACTATTTCTAAATATGTTAGTTAACTTTTCTAATAAAAATATGATTATCTAGCAAGCCAATTTGCAATATCATATATTTGTATACCCTCATATTGATAATCTTCATGTCTTGTTCTGGCTATTATTATTTTAGGATATGCATCTTTAATTTGTAATAATGGACTAGCTTCTCTTTTTAGAGTTTCTTCGTAATCTATATTATCCGAAACTTGAATATAAATTTTTTCACTTTGTTTCATTGCTACAAAGTCGACTTCTTTATTGTATAATGTTCCAACATAAATTTCATAGCCTCGTCTTAACAATTCTATAGCTACTATGTTTTCATAAACTCTACCATAATTAACATTCCTTATTCCAAGTTTAGCATGCTTAAATGTTTGATCAACTAAATAATATTTGTCTATAGAAGATAAATATTTCTTACCTTGAATATCGTATCTTCTTACTCTGTAAAAAGCAAAGGCATCACATAAGTAATTTATATAACTTGCTATTGTCTTATCGTTTGTATTTATATTATTTTCAATTAACTTATTTGCTATATTTCTATAAGAAGTTAAATTTGAAATATTATCCATCAAAAATTCAGTTAAACTATCCATTAATCCTATATTTTGTATATTGTATTTTTGTTGAATATCTCTAACTATTAATGCATTATAAACATCATTTATATAGTTATATTTTTGTTTGTTATCATTATATATATATGAACCAGACATTCCTCCTTCAAAAATATAACTATCAAAAGCTGCTTGAATATTTTCTTTTTTAAAATATTTTATATATTCCTTAAACGAAAATGGAAAAATCTCTATTTCATAAGTTCTACCTGTAAAAAGAGTAGCCAAATCACTACTTAATAAAAAAGCATTAGAACCAGTTATATATATGTCATATTTTTCTTCAGCATGTAAACTATTTATTGTTCTTTCAAATTCTTTACACATCTGAACTTCATCTATTAATACAAAATTATTTTTACCAGCAATAAAATGTTCTTCTATATAATTGTTTAAACTTATATAATTTCTCAAGCAATCAAATTTTATTAAGTTAAAATTAATATTTATTATATTGACATCTTTTACATTATTTTCAATATAATTTTTAAACATATTTAATAATTTTGACTTTCCACTACGTCTAACTCCAGTTATAACTTTTATATCAGGAGTTCCTATAACATCAATCAGTTCTTTTAAATAATCTCTTTCTATTATTTTCATAACTAATGTTCACCTCAAATATATTTTAGCATACATTTCGCAAAAAGTAAATATT
>CAYMXX010000012.1:0-17379 GCA_964394545.1 uncultured Clostridium sp. | reverse complement strand
TGCAAATCCTTTGAACCAGAGCATATTTTTGAATGTGGACAATGCTTTAGATGGAATAAACAAGAAGATGGAAGTTACACAGGAATATTTAAGCAAAACATTATAAATGTAAAAAAGAAAGATGACAAAATAGTTTTTAAAGGAATATGCAAAGATAATATAAAAGAAGAATGTATGCAATACTTTGATTTAAATACTAATTATGATCAAATAAAAAGTAGGTTATCAAGTATAGATGACTATTTAAAAACTAGCATTGAATATGGAGAAGGCATTAGAATATTAAATCAAGATTTATGGGAAACACTTATTTCTTTTATAATATCAGCAAATAACAATATACCTAGAATAAAAGGAATAATAGAAAGAATTTCTAAAAACTATGGAAAAAAGATAAATTGGGGAAATAAAGAATACTATACATTTCCAACACCACAAGAATTATCTAAAGCTAGTGTAGAGGACTTAAGAAAATTAGGACTTGGATTTAGAGATGTAAGAGTATATGAAACAACAAAAATAATAAATGAAAATTCTAATAAATTAAAAGAGTTAGAACAAGAAAAAGATATAAATAAATTGAGAGAAAATTTGCTACAATTTCCAGGAGTAGGTCCTAAAGTAGCAGATTGCATAATGCTTTTTTCTACATTAAAAAAATTAGAAGTATTTCCAATTGATGTTTGGGTAAGAAGAGTAATGAATGAGCTTTATATAAAAAATGATGATGAAACAAAAATAAATAAAAAAGAAATAGAAGCTTTAGCGAAAAGTAAGTATGGAAATTTAGCAGGAATTGCACAACAATATTTATTCTATTGGAGAAGAGGAGCTTAAATTAATGAGTCTAAGGTTAATTTATGGAAGAGCAGGAACAGGGAAAAGTCAGTTCTGCTTAAATAAAATAAAAGAACAATTAAATAATAAAACAACACAAAAAATATACCTTATTGTGCCAGAACAATTCTCATATGCAACAGAAAAAAGATTATTAGAAACATTGGAACAAAACAGTGTAATAAATGCAGAAGTAATAACATTTAAAAGAATGGCACATAGAATTTTTACAGAAGTTGGCGGACTTGTAGAAACAAACCTGTCAAAAACAGGTAAAGCAATGCTTGTAAGCAATATACTAGAAAAATATAAAAAAGATTTGCAATTTCTAAATAAATCATCCGAAAATATAGATTTAGTATTAAGAACTATAACAGAATTAAAAAAGCATGATGTAAAACTAGAAGAATTAGAAAAAAAACAAGAAGAAGTAGAAGACCAATACTTAAAAATAAAGTTAAATGATATAAACACAATATATAAAAAGTATGAAGAAACATTAAAAAATAAGTATATAGATGAAGACGATATCCTTACAATACTTGCAAAAAAAATAGAAGAAAGCCAAATGTTTAATAATTCATATATTTATATAGACGAGTTTTCTGGCTTTACAAGACAGGAATATAATGTAATTAAAGAATTACTAAAAAAAGCAAAAGAAATAAATATAACAATATGTTCAGATGGATTGAATATAGAAAAAGAGCCAGAAGCAGATATATTTTATCAAAATAAAATAGTAATTCAAGAATTAGTAAAATGTGCAAAAGAGGTTAATACAAAACTAGAAGAAAGTGTAGAACTAAAAAACACATATAGATTTAAGAACCAAGAATTAAAACATCTAGAAAAAAATATTTATGAAATACCATATAAAAAATATAAAGAACCAGTAAAAAATATACATATAACATTGCTTAATCAACCATATTCGGAAATAGAATATGTAGCAAAAACAATAATAGAATTAGTAAGAGAAAAAGAATATAGATATAAAGATATATCTATATTCACAAAGAATATAGATGAATACACAAATATAGTAAAAGCAATTTTTGAAAAATATGAAATACCAGTATTTATAGACCAAAAAGAAGATTTAAGCCAAAATATTTTGGTAAAATATGTACTTGCAATTTTAGATATATATGCAAAAAATTGGTCACAAGATGCTGTATTTACATACATAAAAACTGGCTTCCTTTCACTAGAAAAAGAGGATATATATAATTTAGAAAACTACTGCAAAAAGTGGGGAATAAAAGGAAACAAATGGTATAAAGAAGACTGGAAATATGATAGCTTAAATAAAGATTTAGAAAAACTAAATCAATTAAGAAGAGAAATTGTAGAACCGTTGTTACAATTAAAAGCAAATTTAGACGAATCAAAATTAGCAGAAGAAATAACAACAAAGCTATATAAATTTTTAGAAGAAAATCAAATACGACAAAAACTAGAAGAAAAAGCAGAAAAGCTAGAAGAATTAAGTAGAAAAGATATAGCAAACAAATACAAATCAAGTTGGAATATACTTATGCAAATATTTGATGAAATTGTGCTAATATTTAATAAAGACAAAATGAGCTTTAAACAATATAAAAATATATTAAAAGTTGGATTAGAATTTTCTAGTTTAGGAGAAATTCCACAAGTAATAGACCAAGTTATAATAGGTGATACAGATAGATCTAGGAATCACAAAGCAAAAGTAGTATTTATACTAGGCTTAAATGACGGAAGTTTTCCAGCAGTTAATTCTGGAGAAGGATTTTTAAACGATAAAGACAGAAAATATCTAAAACAAAATGGAATTGAACTTGCAAAAGGAACAATAGAAAATTTATACGAAGACCAATTTAATATATATAGAGCATTTACAACAGCAGAAGAAGAATTGTATCTATCATATGTATCAACAGATAAAGAACAAAAAGCAAAAAGACAATCTATATTAATTTCTAGAATTAAAAAAATGTTTACAGAAATAAAAGAAGAAAGTGATGTAATAAATAGCAACACAAATATTTTAACAGCACAAAGTACATTTAATCAATTGCTTTCAAACATAAAAGACTTTAAACAAGGAAAAGAAATAGATAAAATTTGGTTTGCAGTATATAGTTGGTATATGAAAAACGATGAATGGAAACCAAAATTAGAACAAGCTATAAAAGGATTTTTGCACACATCAAAGTCACAAAAAATAACAGAAGAAAATATAAAAAGATTATATGGGAACACTTTAAAAACTAGTGTATCACGATTAGAACAATATAGAGAATGTCCATTTTCTTTTCATTTAAAATATGGATTAAAATTAAAAGAAAGAGAAGAATTTGTAGTAAGACCAATAGATACAGGTTCATTTATGCATGAAGTAATAGACGAGTTCTTTGAAACTGTAAAAAATATAAAGACAATAGAAGATGACCAAATACAAGAAATAGTAAACAAAATAATAGAAGAAAAACTTTCACTTAGCAAAAATTATATATTTACAAGTACACCAAAATTTGTAGTACTTACAAACAGACTAAAAAAAGTAATACTTCAATCTATAAAATATATAATTGAACAAATAAAAAATAGTGACTTTGAAATATCGGGAAACGAAATTGAATTTAAAAGGCAAATAGATAATGTAGAAATAACAGGAAAAATAGACAGAATAGATACGGCACAAAATGAGCAAGGAAAATATATTAGAATAATAGACTATAAATCATCAAATAAAAGTATAAACTTAAACGAACTAGAAGCAGGAACGCAAATACAGCTATTAACATATCTAGATACAGCAGTAGAACAAACAAATAAAATGCCTGTGGGAATGTTTTACTTTAATTTAATAGATCCAATAGTAAAATCTAGTAAAAATTTAACTGAAGAACAAATACAAGAAGAATTAAAAAAGCAATTTAGAATGAATGGTATGGTATTAGCAGATATAAACATTATAAAAATGATGGACAAAAAACTAGAAAAAGGAGCATCAAATATAGTACCAGTAACTTTTGACAAAGACGGAAATATAATGCAATCACGTTCAAATGTAATAACAAAAGAACAATTTACACTATTACAAAACAAGGTAAAAAAAATAATAAAACAAATATCAAAGGAAATATTAGAAGGAAACATAGAAATAAAACCAACATATAACAAATCAAAAAAAGAAGAAGCATGTAAATATTGTGAATATAAATCAATATGCTGTTTTAATCCAAATATAAATAATTATTCATTTATAGAAAATAAAACAAAACAAGAGCTTTTAGAAAATTTAAAATAAAGAGAAAGGAGACAAACTATGGGACTAATAGGTTTTTATGCAGGTTCATTTGATCCATTTACAAATGGACATTTGCAAATAGTAAAAAAAGCTTCAAAATGCTTTGATAAAGTAATAATAGGAATAGGGTATAACAAAGACAAAAAAGAACGCATAGACAAAAATAAAATGAAACAAGCAATAGAAGAAACAATAACAGAAATAGGCTTAAAAAACGTAGAAGTTGTACTTTACGAAGGACTAACCGTAGAAAAAGCAAAACAAATGAATTGTGATATATTAATTAGAGGATTAAGAAACGGAACAGACTATGAATACGAAGAAAATATATCTGCAATAAACGAAAAAATAGCAGGCATGGACACATGTTATTTTAGAGCAGGCGACCTTGGTTATTTATCATCAAGCATAGTTATGGAACTATACACACACAATAAGCCAATAGATAATTTTGTGCCAAGAGCAGTAGAAAAATTATTAAAAACTTTAAAATAAAAAATAAAGAGGAATAAGATTATGATAATAGGAATTACAGGAAATTCTGGTTCTCGGTAAAACTATATTTAGCCAAAAATTATGTAAAAAATTAAATGCAAAATTAATAAATGCAGATCAAATAGTAAAAAAAATGTCAAAATACGAAGAACCATATTATAAGGAAATAGTAAAAAAATTTGGACAGGAAATACTATTAGAAAACAAAGAAATAGACAGACCCAAATTAGCACAAATAATTTTTAGTAATAATAAAAAAAGAGAAGAATTAAATAAAATTACATGTAAATATATTGCAAAAGAAATAGAAAAACAAGCAAAAAAAGAAGGACAAAATTTAACAATAATTGATGCACCTCTTTTAATAGAAACAAAACTAAATCAAATATGTGATATTGTAATTGCTGTTATAGCAAATGAAAATATTAAAATAAGTAGAATATGTAAAAGAGATAATGTTGACGAAAAAACTGCAAAACAAAGACTAAGTAGTCAACTTGCAGAAGACATATATATTAAAAATTCCAATTATGTTCTAATAAATGATAATGCAAATTTAGAAGAAGAAGCAGAAAAATTTTTAGAGATATTAAATAATAAAAAAATGTAGTACTAACATGAAAAAAACTAGGGGGCAAAAGTATGTACCAAACATGGGAAGAATTAGAAGAAGCATGTAAAAAATGTAATAAATGTAAACTTTGTAACAATAGACACAATGTAGTAATAGGTACAGGAAATAAAAATGCAAAAATAATGTTTATAGGAGAAGGCCCAGGGGCAGACGAAGATTTACAAGGGATACCATTTGTAGGAAAAGCTGGAAAACTAATGGATAAAGCATTTGAAGGAATAGGAATAAAAAGAGAAGAAGTATATATAGCAAACATAGTAAAATGTAGACCACCAAATAATAGAAATCCAGAATATGAAGAAGCAGACATTTGCAAAGAATATTTAGAAAGTCAAATTAATTTAGTAAAACCAGAAATAATAGTTTTATTAGGAAGTGTTGCACTAAAAAATGTATTAGGCAAAGAATATGGAATAACATCAAGTAGAGGAAAATGGTTTGAAAAAGATGGAATAAAATATTTACCAACATTCCATCCGGCAGCTTTATTAAGGGATGAAACTAAAAAAATAGATTTTTGGAATGACCTAAAAAAAATAGCAAAAACATAAAATTAGAAAAAATGTGATTATCACATTTTTTCTAATTTTTATTTTAATATAAATTATTTATTGTATCTCTAGCATTATTAAATCCAAATAATTTCTTTACCTTTCCAAAAAAAGTAGAAATAAAAGATAATGCATGCTTAGTATTATCAACTAAAACCAAACTATTTTCTGGTGTTTCTAACAAATTAATTTCGCCAAGTCTTTCTATTTGTTCTTTTTTTGTTTCAAGACTTTCCATTATCTTACGATAAAATTCATTATAAAAGGTATAATCTTGGTTAGAACCCATTACATTTTTAAAATTATACAATTTAATTTTATACTCTTTTACATCAGCTAAATTTCTAATATTATTAAATTCAGAAACAAAGCAACTTTCAATAATTAAATTTTGAGTTTTAAAGAATATAGAAGTTATTGCATTTTTCTTTGCAAAAATTAATTTATTTAATAATTTAATTTCATTAACTTTACTAGCATATTGAAGTTCACTAGCAAAATAATTTAAATCATTTTCATAAGCTAAAAGTAAATCTAAATTTTTTACAATTGCATTATAAGCCTTTTTATTTGACTTTAAAATAAAAGTATTTTTAAAAACATCATTACTGTTCAAGGTGCTGTGAAATAGTGGATATGTACCCGTAAAATAAGCCATTTGATTAACTAAAGCACATTCCAAAGGATAATAATTTGGACTAATTGTATTTAAAGAAACATTATAATAAGTTTCTGATGTTGAGACGCACATGTTAGCCTCTGAAGCCATTAATTGAACAGCAGCTTCATTAATACCAAGCCCTGAATTAAAAGAACAATTATACAATCCCATTTTTATTAAATTATTATTTTCATCTTTAAGTTCTTGAATAAAATGTATGCACTCGTGCATTGCAAGCTTTGACATTTCCTCTAAATCTATTCCTTCATTAAAATAGATAGAATTATTTTTATAAAAATATTTTGCACTCGAAGAATCTTCTGGCATTTTTGCAACATACATATTAATTCTAGAAAGAGACGTAAATAACTCGCTTTTGTTTAAATTATGCTCTGGAAAAGCAAGACATAGTTTACTTGCTATACTAATTGCAATTGTATTAACTTTCAAGGTATCTAATTGCTCTACAATTTCTATACCTTCTTTTTTTAATCTAGAATTAGTGCTCATTCGTAACTCCTTTTAAATCTTTGGTACACAAATATTATATAACATAAAATCTAAAAAAATATTTCAAAAACATTAAACTTATATTACAATTTAGTTACGAAAATTAAAAGATAATTTATGGTTCATATTCTCTATTAATACTATAAAATTATATATGAAAAAAAGTATATATTTCAAAGTGAGTTCGACCTGTTGAATTAAAATTTTTCTCTAAATTAGAGTGTGTATCTTTCATTTGATTATTACGTATCTTAAACGCCTTGAAGAACGGAACCTTTTAAATATATACTTTTTTTCAAATTATATACTTAAAAAAGAATAAATATTGAAAAAAAATATTAATATTGATAAAATATAAATAATTAAACAAATTACAATTTGAAAAAATAGGAGGAATTTAAAATTGGAAAAATGTTTATTATTAGGTAATGGTGGAAGAGAAGCTGTTTTAGCAGAATATATTAGTAAAGGATATGAACTGTATACGGTATGCCCCTATGAAAATCCAACTATTATAGAAATGGTAAAAAAATCAGGGGGAAAATATATAGTAGATGACCCATTTAATAAAGAAGTAGTATCAAATTTTATAAAAGAAAACAATATTGAAGTATGCTTAATAAGCAGTGACAATTTATTACAAGATGGTTTAATAGATGTTGCAAGAAACCTAGGATTAAAAACATTTGGACCAACATCAAAAGGTGCAAAAATAGAATGGAGCAAAACCTATGCACTAGATATAGTAGAAAAAATAGCACCAGAAATGATAATTAAAAATTACAATATAACAGATATTAACGAATTAAAAAGAATTATAGATTCTTACAGTGATGATAGTTTTGTTGTTAAACCAGAAGGACTTACAGGTGGTAAAGGTGTAAAAGTTGGAGGAATACATTTTAAAGGAAAAGAAGAAGGATTTGAATATGCAAAAAGTTGTTTAGAAATAAGTGGAAATGTAATTATTCAAGATAAAATTGAAGGAAGAGAATTTACAGTAATGGCATTAACAGATGGAGAGAATATTGTAGTTACTCCAACAACATTTGATTATCCATATAGATTTAATGAAGACAAAGGACCAGGAACAGGTGGAATGGGATGCTTGAGTTTTGAAAATGGAATGTTACCATTTCTAGAGCAAAAAGATATAGACGAATGTAGTAAATTAATAAAAGAAACATTAAAATATAAAAATAAAGATAATTTAGAGTTTAATGGAGTTATATATGGTGGATTTTTCAAAACAAAAAATGGAATAAAATTTATAGAATTTAATTCTAGATTTGGGGACCCAGAAGCATTAAATGTTTTAAATTCACTAGAAATACCATTTCCAGAAGTAATGAAAAACATATTTAATAAAACATTAAACAAAGAAAATTGTAAATTCAAAAAAGAGTGCACATTTACTGTATATATAGTTACAAAGGAATATGCAGTAGAAAATAGAAAAGAGCCATTAGAATTTACAATGAATAGAAAGGCAATAGAAGAGCAAGGTGTAAAAATATATTTTGCAAACACCAAAAAAGTAGAAGATGATAAATATTCTTCTGTAAGTAATTCAAGACTATTTGCACTAACAACATCAGCAAAAACATTACAAGAAGCAAAAGAAAAAGTATATAATGCAATAAAAGGAAATATAGATAAAGAATTAGATTATAGAACAGATATAGGAAATATATATGAACATTAGAGACAAAAGGGGACAGACCCCAAAAGTCTACAACTAATTGTAGACTTTTGAGGTCTGTCCCCTTTTGTCTCTTTTGATTAATCTGTTTTTTGTTTTGTTTGAACATTATCAAAAATTGTTTTAGAATTTGTTAACACATATTCATTAACATGTTCATTTATTTTTTCAACTGCTTCTGCTTGTTTTGCTTTATAGTTTATTGCTGAGAACAATAATGGAGAAACAACAATAATTTCTTCTTGTTGCAAAGGTTCTTGTATTGATTCAGTTGTATCTAATTCTGTTTCTTCTTCATTTGTAGAAGAAATTTCTAAATCTGGCTCAGAAAATATATTTTTAGAGTTAGGTGTATCTTCAATTTGTAGTTTTATAGGTTCTTCCTTGATTAGTTTTACAGAATTATCTGGTTCTTGAACTTCAGGTTCTATTTTTTCTTCAACTTTTACTTGTGGCTTAGAAAGTGTTGCATTATCTTCTATTTTTTCTTCAGTTACATTTGTTAATTCTTCGTTTCTAGGAGTTAAATCTTCTTGTAATTTTTTTTCTGGAGAAGCATCTACCTCTTGTATTTCTTTAATTGTAGTGGTGTTGATTTTGCTAACATTAGTATCTGGAATTTCTTGTTCTTTTAGCTCAGGCAAATTAAGCTCTTGCTCAGCATCAGGTTTAGATAGCTTAATTTCTATACCGTTTTTTAAATCTTTTTTTTCTAATTCATTTAAAGTAGAATTAGATAGCCTAGCTTCTTCAGATTTTGTATAAACTGTACTTATGCAAGAATTAAAGAAATTATTAGAAATTGCCTTATCAGGTGGAAGCAATAAATTAAAATAACTAATTATTGCATATCTTTTAATATCATCCATTTCATTAAATTCTTCATAAGAAAGTGATTTATTGTTTATATTTAAATTTGGTGTTTCTAGTTTATTTAAATAAGTCGGAGAATAATCTAAATATGTAGCATTTAATATAAGTTCTTTATATTTATCATTGAACTTAATAGAACTATTTTTATAAACCCATTTAAACATTTCGTTTACATTATTTGGTTTGCTTGAAATAGCTGCAAGAGAAGCATAAGCAGCAGCTTGCTTGCTTAAATCTGAATACATTTTGTTAGTTACTTCTTTTGGTTCATATTGTTCTGGTAAGTCAGTTGTAGAATTATTATTTTGCTTTTCTGTTTCTGGATCTTTAGAAATAGAATGCAAATATTCGTCAGATGTATACCTTTTAATTTCTGATTGATGTTTTATAAAATCATCCAATTCAAATTTATTATGAATAGAATACTTCTTTTCCCATTCTTCACGTTCTTTAACAAACTCTTCGAAAGTACCAGTGTGCTTTGTAATATCAACAAGGTCTTTAAAAGCAATTTCTTGGTCAAAAGCATTTTCTTTCAAATTTCTTTGGCTAGTCATATGTTCATATTTTGATTGATACATTTTAAGAAATTTATCTTTTGGATATTTTTCTTTCCAAGCATTAACTTTTTTTTCTAATGTTTTTAAATCATTGGTATCTCTAATTATTACATATAATTCTCTTAAAGCTTTACTTTGATTTTCTATTTTTTTGTTCTCATTAAACTTAATTTGAGATTGAATATATTGAGTAACAGAAGAATAATATTCAGTAAGAAGATATTCAATTCTTTTCTTAAAATTAGGGCTAGGATTATCTAATAATTTTTTATATTTATTTTTCCATGAAGCAATTCTATAATCTAAAAGTTCAATATCTTGAACTTGCATAGCTTCGGCAATAATTTGACAAAGTTCAAAATATGCTTCGTCTTCTAATTTTTTTAATTCTTCTTTTTCTGCTTTTTCATTACTCATATAATAATCCTCCTAAAATTTCTTCCAATAATAATTATACCAAGTTTTGTAAAAAAAGGCAAATTGTACTTTGTAGGAACAATTTTCTTAATTAGTTGTTTAAAAAAACAATAATATATGTTAGAATAAAAAAGTAAAATATAAATTTAAGGGGATAATTATGGTAAAAAGAAATGAAACAAGAAAAATATTTGTAGGAGATGTACAAATAGGTGGACAAAATAAAGTGGTAATTCAATCAATGACAAACACTAAAACAAAAGACGTAAAATCTACGGTAGAACAAATTTTAAAACTAGAAGAAGCAGGTTGCGAGATTATAAGAGTAGCATGTTTAGATGAAGAAGATGCAAGAGCAATAAAAGAAATAAAAAGTAAAATACATATACCAATTGTTTCTGATATACATTTTGATTACAGAATTGCATTAGAAGCAGCAAAATCAGGAGTAGATAAAATAAGAATAAATCCAGGAAATATTGGAAGTGTAGATAGAGTAAAAGCAGTTGTAGATATTTGTAAAGAAAGAAAAATTCCAATTAGAATAGGAGTAAATAGTGGATCTCTTCCAAAAGATATTTTACAAAGAGATGGAAAACCAACTGCAAAAGGAATGGTAGAAGCAGGTTTAAGACATATAAAAATATTAGAAGATTTAGACTTTTTCGATATAGCATTATCATTAAAAGCATCATCATTAGATTTGTGTGTAGAAAGTTACAAAGAAGCTGCAAACACAATAAATTACCCATTACATTTGGGTGTAACACATGCAGGAACAGAGTTTAGTGGAACAGTAAGTTCAAGTATAGGACTTGGAATTTTACTAAGAGAAGGTATAGGGAACACAATGAGAGTATCACTATCAGCAGACCCTGTTAAAGAAATAAAAGTTGCAAAAGAAATACTAAAAGATTGTAATTTATACAAAAATGCACCAACACTTATTGCATGCCCAACATGTGGAAGAATTCAATATGATTTAATACCAATAGCAAATGAAATAGAAGAATTCTTACAAACTATAAAGGCACCTATTACAGTAGCTGTTATGGGATGCCGGAGTAAATGGACCAAATGAAGCAAGACATGCAGATATAGGAATTGCAGGAGGAATTAAAGAAGGTCTTTTATTTAAAAAAGGTGAAATTATAAAAAAAGTAAAACAGGAAGATATAGTAGAAGTATTAAAAGAAGAAATTTTAAAAATGATATAAATAGGTGGGAATATATGGAAATAATTATTGGCAAAACAGCAGGGTTTTGTTATGGAGTAAAAAATGCTGTAAATAAAACAAAAGAAGAAGTACAAAAACAAAAAACAACATATTGTTTAGGCGAATTAGTCCATAACAAGCAGGTTACCAAAAAACTAGAAGAACAAGGATTAATAATTATTAATAATATAGAAGATGCAAGAGAAAATGTAATAATAAGATCACATGGTGTGCCAGAAGAAATATATACAAAGGCGAAAGATTTAAACTTAAAAGTAGTAGATTTAACATGTCCAAATGTATTAAAAATACACAATATAGTAAAAGAATATTCTACTAAAGGATATTATGTTTTTATAATAGGACAAAAAGAACATGCAGAAACAATAGGAACGGTAAGCTATTGTAAAAATAATTCAACTATATTAGAAAAAGAAGAAGATGTAATTACTGCAGTTAGTAATTTTAAAAAATCAAATTTAGAAAAAATATTAGTAGTTTCTCAAACTACTTTTAGCCTTGAAAAATTCAACAAAATTGTAAAAAATATAAAAGATAATATAAATGTAGAATTAGAAATAAAAAACACAATTTGTAATGCGACAAGTGTTAGACAAAAAGAAACACAAGAACTAGCAAAACAAGTTGACTTAATGATTATAATTGGTGGAAAACATAGTTCAAATACAAACAAATTATATGAAATTGCTAAAAAAGAATGTAAAAACTGTATACTTATAGAAACATCAGAAGAATTAATTAAAAATACTATTAAGGAAGTAAGAAAAATAGGCATTATGGCAGGTGCTTCAACCCCAAATGAGAGTATAGAAAATACTGTTGAAAAGTTAAATAAAATATGTTAAAATTATAGTGGACTATTCTTAAAGAAGGGGATATAGCATGAATCAAATTCTTGTTTCACAAAAATTATATGTAACACCGGATATGAAGAAAAAGAAAAAAGCTTTTAAATTTGAATTCTTTTTATCTGTTTTTTTGTTATGTGCTTTATCTTCTTATGCAATTTGTGCAGAATATGATAGAAACAAAAGCGAAGAAGTTTCAAAAGAAATTCTACAAGAAATATCTTTTCAAGATACAACAAAAATAGTTGAAGAAGAGGTAATAGTAGTTAAATTAAATGCTATTCCAGAAGAAGAGAATGCAACAACGCAAGTTGTACAAATAGAGCAACAAATAAATATTCCAGAAGAACAAAAACTTACTGCAAGTGATGGAACAGTATATTATACAATAGGAGTAATTAATATACCTTCAATAAATGTTAATTATCCAATACTTTCAACATACACAGATGAATTACTAAAAATAGCTCCATGTAAATTTCATGGACCAAATCCAAATGAAGTTGGAAACCTTTGTATAGCTGGACATAATTACAAAAATTCAAAATTCTTTAGTAAAGTACCAAATTTGCAATTAGGAGATACAATAGAAATAACAGATTTAAGTGGTAGAATGCTAACATATACAGTATATGATAAATTTATAGTAAATCCAGATGAATTAGAATGTACTAGCCAATTAACAGATGGCAAAAAGGAAATAACATTAATAACATGTACAAACGATAATAAACAAAGACATATAATAAAAGCAAGAGTAATGTAAATAAAATACATAAAAATAATAGTGCACTTTTAAAAGTGCACTATTATTTTTAGTATACAAACTTATATATTGTAGTTGTGTTATATATATCACCTGCTTTTAAAATTGGTGAAATAAAATTTTTTTGATTTATACTATCTGGTAAAAATCCAGTTTCTAAACAAATTCCACTTCTATTTTTATATAAACAATTTTCTTTACCAAGCACTTTATTATTTTCTATAAAGTTTCCAGCATAAAACTGAACACCTATTGCATCTGTGTAAACTTCCATACTTCTGCCAGAAATAGTATCAGATAAAACTGCAATTTTTTCAATGCTAGAAATTGTTTTATTAATAACAAAACTATGGTCATAACCACCAGTATATTCAAATTGTTTAAAATCATCATTTATTCTAGAACCTATTTTAGTAGGAACTCTAAAATCCATAGGAGTATTAAAAACATCTTTTAATTCTCCAGTAGGAATAAGCTCATTATCAACTTCTACATATTTATCTGCATTTATATATAATTCTTGATCCATTGCAGAGCCACTATTATGGCCACATAAATTAAAATAACTATGATTTGTCATATTTGCAATAGTATCTTTATTAGAAATGCCATTATATTCAATTTTTAAATTATTATCATCATCTAAACTATAAGTAACAGATATATTAAATTCACCCGGAAAACCTTGGTCCATATCAGGACTTATTAAGCTAAAACAAATGGAGTTATTATATTTATTTATAGAGTAATTCCAAAGTCTATTATTATATGGTTTAAAACCACTGTGCAAATTGTTTTTATCCCTTTCATTTTTATCTAAATTATATGTTATATCATTTAAATTAAAACTAGCATTTTTAACTCTATTGCTATTTCTTCCAACAGTTGAGCCAAAATAGCAAACACTGTTATCAAAATACTTATCTAAAGAATCAAACCCTAAAACAACATCATCTAGCTTTCCATTTTTATCTGGAACAAATAAAGAAACAAGAACAGCTCCAAAATTAGTGACATTTGCTTTAATTCCATTAGAATTACTTATAGTAAAAAGTTTTACTAAGTTACCATTTAAATCTTTTCCAAAATCAGATATTTCAATACTCATAAAACACCTCCATTAATATAAGGTAAGTATATTATATAAAAAACAAAAATGTCAATATATAGAAATCCTCTCATATTCAGAAATATCAGGAAGTTTAATATCTTCATCTGTTAAAGTATTAGTTTCTACAGTAGTCTCTGTTGATTCTTTATTAAAGTCTTCTCTTATTATAAATAAAGAAGTTTTATCTATCCAAAATTTACTTTCACCTAATTTTACAACATAACATTTATGTTCCCCATAGTCTTCAGTACTTATAGAAATATTATGAGTAAATACATATAAAAATATTTGTAATGAATTATTTGGAGCTTCTTCAGTCATCAGTAAATATGATAAAAGAGTTGCAGTATTATCTAAAGCATTTGGAGGACTATTTTTATCAAGAATATAATATTTTTTATCTTTAGATATTATTACATATTTTTGATTATCATCTTCCCAAATACTCGAACTATTATTTTTAAACTTTACAAAGCTAATTCCATCTTTATAAAGTCTTTCTGTAATGTTTCCCGTATTTCCATCTCTTTGAACTATTCTATAATTATTACCTAAATCGTAATTAACATTATGATTTACAAGCTTCAGCAAAAGTTGCCATTTATAAACTTTTATTCCTAAAAATGTAATAGCAAATAAAGCAATTATTAGTAAAATTGATTTTAAAATACACATTTTCTTTTTATATTTTTTTAAATAATCAATTTGATTTAAAGACTTAACGTGTTCATTTTCAATACCTTCTTGCATTATCTCTAAAGCTTTTTTACATTCTTTACAATTTTTAATATGTTGGTCAATATACTCATTTGTTTCTTTTGAAGTTAAATTCTCAACATAATTAGGTAGTAAATCTTGAATTATTTTACAATCATTTTTAATCATTTTAATCAACCTCCTCTAATTTCTTTTTAGCCCTATAAAAAGTAACCCTTGCCCAAGTTTCTGTTTTGTTTAAAATATCTCCAATTTCTTTAAAACTTAATTCACCAGTAATTCTTAAATAAACAACTTCTTTAGAATTACTATCTAGTTTTTGCATTTGCTTATATAAATTAATTTTTTTCTCATTTAATACAATAGAGTTTTCAACATCAGAAGAAGATATTAAATCTTGAGAAAAATTATCTATAGAAACAAAAGATTTACTCTTTTTTCTCTTTAGTTCATTAAACAGTAAGTTTTTAGCAATTTGGCACAACCATACAGAAATTTTACAATCACCTTTAAAAGAACTAAGATGCTCTAAAGCCTTTAGAAAAGTTTCTTGTGTAAGTTCTTCGGAAAAATTTGCATCATGAGTTAAACAAAATAAATATTTATAAACTGTATTAAAATATTCTTCATATAATTGCTCAATACTTTGCATAAATTTTCCTCCTTTACTTAATAATAAGACAAATTAAAATCACATATGTTACAAGAAAATTAAATTTTTTAACATTTTATCATAAAATATAAAAAATATGCCAATAAGGACGTAAAAATTTGACACAAAAATAAAACCTTCATAAAATATAAAGAGATATATTTTATGGAGTTTTTTATAATATGGAAAACAATACAAAATCAATTGACAAAGGAACAAATGTTTGATACAATAACTCTAAATAAAAACACAAAAGTAGGAGATGATAGTATTGAGCAATTTACAAGCAGAGGAATATAAAAAGTTTGAAGAAATAAAAAAGATTAGAAAAAATGGTACAGAATATTGGAGCGCAAGAGATTTGAGCGAGGTTTTGCAATACAAACAATGGAGAAATTTTGCAAAAGTAATAAATAGAGCAAAATTAGCATGTCAAAATAGTGGAAGAATTATTGATGACGATTTTGCTGAGGTAAGCAAAATCGTTGAAGCAGGAGCAACACAGAAAAAAGTAATTGATTATGAACTTTCAAGATATGCATGCTATTTAATAGTGCAAAATGGAGACCCAAGAAAAGAAGTTATTGCGATTCGGACAAACTTATTTTGCGATTCAAACACGAAGACAAGAAGTAGCAGATTATTTTAATCAGTTAGATGAAGACAATAAGAGATTAGTAATTCGTGGCGATATAAAACAATGGAACCAGATGTTATTAGATGTAGCACATAATTCGGGAGTAATAACAACACAAGAATATGCTGAATTTCAAAATGCAGGATATATGGGATTATATGGTGGACTTACTGTTGATGATATACATAAGAAGAAGAATTTAAGTGAAAACGAAAAGATACTTGATTTTATGGGAAGTGAGGAATTAGCAGCTAATTTATTTCGTATTACGCAAACAGAAGCTAAATTAAAAAGGGAAAATGTAAAAACAAAGCAAAAAGCTAATCAAACTCATTATACAGTTGGAACGACTGTAAGAAAAGCTATAAAAGATATTGGAGGAACAATGCCAGAAGACTTACCAAAACCAGAAAAAAGTATTAAACAGATTGAAAAAGAACAATTAAAAAGATTAAAAGATAAAAGAAATAAAATGATGCTAGATGAATAGTGCCAATAGGGACATAAAAATTTGACACAAAAATAAAACCTTCATAAAATATAAAGAGATATATTTTATGGAGGTTTTATTGGCAAAGATAATTATAATTAAATTTATCTATGATCAAGAGCATATCTTATACAATTTACAAGTAAAGTATTTACACTAACATCATTTTCTTTAGCTATTTTAAAAATTTCATCTGCCATTTCATCAGTGGTTCTTATAATAATTCTTCTATTTGTGTTTTTGGTTTTCTTTATTACAAATTTATCATTATTATCCATTTTTGTTCACCTCATATTGTTAATATTGTAACCAAAAAGTGTAAATAAAAATATTGTCAAAAACTGACAACACTTTCTTGACAAAAATGTAAGAAATGATATAA
>CAYMXX010000011.1:0-18426 GCA_964394545.1 uncultured Clostridium sp. | reverse complement strand
GCAGAAATTTCTTGAATTATAATTTTTGTTAAAACGTGGGATTAACAATACGTAGGGGCGTGCATTGCACGTCCGTTATATAAAATTTTCTGAATTTATATTTTCTAGGGAATTTCTTACGGGTCACGGGCGAATGCAATTCGCCCCTACAACATTGGTAAAAAATTTTGCATTTACAATTTGACTAATTCTAGTCCGTCCAAAAAAGGAAACAAATTATAATTTGTCTAATAAAAAAGAAAATAAAATATAATAAAGGAGGGAAAAAATGAACCTAGAGGATTTAGAACAAAATATAGGCTATACTTTTAAAAATAAGGAATTGCTAAAAACTGCCCTAACGCACACATCATATGCCCATGAGAATAAGGTAGAAAGCAATGAAAAATTAGAATTTTTAGGAGATAGCATATTAGAATTTGTAACTAGCAATTATTTATACAATAATTATAAAAAGTTAAAAGAAGGAGAAATGACTAAAGTTAGAGCTTCTGTTGTTTGCGAAAAAAGTTTATATCAAGTTGCTTTAAAGCATGATTTTAGTGATTTCTTAAATTTAGGAAAAAGTGAAATTGCATGTAATGGAAATAAAAAACCTGCAATACTTGCAGATAGTGTAGAAGCTGTAATTGCAGCAATATATGAAGATTCAAATTTAGAAAATGCACAAAAATTTATAATAGAAAACTTAAAAGAGCAAATGAAAATTGCAAGTAAACATGTAGGACAAAAAGATTACAAAACAGTTTTACAAGAAAAATTACAAATTCATGGAAATGTAAAAATTGAATATATAGTAATTGAAGAAAAAGGTCCAGACCATGATAAAACTTTTGTGGTAGAGGTCAAATGCAATGGAAAACATTTAGCTATTGGACAAGGTACTACAAAAAAAGGCGCAGAAATGCAAGCAGCACAAAAAGCATTGGAGGGAAAAAATGAGTGAGAGATATATAATACCAATATTTGTACCACATTTGGGATGCCCAAATGATTGTACATTTTGTAATCAGAAAAGTATTAGTGGACAAACTAAACAAGTAACTGCAAAAGATGTAAAAGAAACAATAGAAGAATATTTAAAAAGTTTTAAAGATAAAAGTATTGAAAAAGAAGTAGCGTTTTTTGGTGGTAGTTTTACAGGAATAGAAGAGGAAAAACAAAAAGAACTTTTGGAAGCTGCATATGAATTTATACAAAATAAGCAGATTCAATCTATAAGAGTTTCAACAAGACCGGACTACATAGATAAAGAGAAATTAAAATTACTAAAAAAATATGGAGTAAAAACTATAGAATTGGGTGTTCAATCAACAAATGATTACATATTAAAAAAATGCAGAAGAGGTCATACTTTTGAAGATGTAAAAAAAGCATCAAAATTAATAAGAAGACATGGATTTATACTAGGACATCAAATGATGATAGGACTTCCAGAAAGCACAAAAATAGATGAATTAAATACAGCAAAAGATTTGGCAAAATTAAAACCAAAAATAGTAAGACTATATCCAGTTTTAGTAATAAAAGGAACAAAATTAGAAAAGGAATATCAAGATGGGGAATATGAACCAATTCCACTTTTACAAGCTGTAGAAAGATGTAAAGAACTATATTATTTCTTTACAAATAAAAATATTACTGTAATAAGAATGGGATTACAAAATACAGATATAATTTCTGATCCTAAAAATGCAAAAAGCGAAGTAGTTGCAGGTCCATATCATGAAGCATTTGGACAACTTGTAGAGGATAGCATTTGGTATGATTCTATATTAGAAAAAATTAAAAAATTTAATGTAAAAGTTAAAGAAATCGAAATAGAAATAAATCCAGAAAATATAAATAATGTTGTAGGACATAAAAAGGAAAACATAAAAAAACTAAAAGAATTATATGATGTAGATGTAAAAGTTGCACAAAGTAAAAATATTAAACCAGGTAAATTTGAAATAAAAATTTTAAAAACATATACAGATTTTTTGGATGAATAGATAAATAAAAAAACACTCATAATAAGTATGGGTGTTTTTTGTGGCTAAATTTAAAACAAAGAGGAAAATTGTTAAAACTAAATATATAATAACACAATTTATGCAAATTGCTATAGGAACTGCGCTAATTGCAGGTTCTACTAGCCTATTTTTGCTTCCTAATCAGTTATCTTCGGGAGGGTTTTCTGGAATTGCAACAATTGTGTATTACTTATTAGAAATACCATTAGGAACAACTATATTAGTTTTAAATATACCACTGTTTATAATGTCGTTAATAAAAAATGGAAAGCATTTTTTTGTAAATGCTATAGCTGGAACTGCAGGATTATCAATATTTTTAAACATATTTGAAAAGTTAAAGCCCATTACAACAGACAGATTTTTGGCATGTATTTATGGTGGAATAATTGCTGGAATAGGAACAGCAATTATATTAAAAGCAAATGCCTCAACAGGAGGAACTGATTTATTAACACAGATTATAAAAGCATATAAACCCAATATTAGAATTAGCAATTTACTAGTAATTTTGGATACTATAATAGTAATTACAAATGTTATATTTTTTAAAGAATTGGAAATAGGCTTATATTCTGCAATTACTATATATATAATGGGAAAAATGTTAGATATATTTTTTGAAGGTATTGATTTTGCAAAAATGGTATATATAATATCTCCAAAAAATGAGGAAATATCAAAAAAGATAGGTGAAAAGATAAAGAGAGGAAGTACATCACTTTATGGGAAAGGTATGTATAAGAAAAAGGATAGAGAGGTACTTTTTTGTGTTGCTTCTAGAAATGAGGTAAGAGAAATCAGGAAAATAGTAAACGAAATAGATAAAGATGCATTTATAGTAATAACAAATGTAAGAGAAGTTTTTGGGGAGGGGTTTAAAGAAACGTAAAAGCTGGAAAAAATTGCATAAAGCACTTGATTTTTATGTAAACATGTGCTACAATAGATATAACGTGGGAAAATATCGAAAGAAAAAATTTGTTTATATAAAGGAGAAAGAAGATGAACAATAAAAACGAAATAGAATGGATAATAACAGAAATGGCACCAGGAATGGTAAAAATAGAAGCAAGTCCTTTTGGAAGAATACCAACTTTCGAAGAATTTAAACAAAAAGCTAGAGAATTACTTTCTAATTCAGAAAAAACAAGTAATAATTTGTTAAGAGATGAAACTAGAAGCCAAGATTTAGGAGATTCATTATTATTAAGCCAAGAATTAAAAAGATTAAATGGAACACAACAAAAAACAATTCATCAAATTGCATTTACATATAAAGATAGCACATTAACAGCAAATAAAAAAAATATAGGAGATTTAGCTGAAAACACAAATAAGGCAAGACCAAATGAATTTGGAGCAAATCCAGATATCATAGAACAAGTTCTAGAAGGTTATGAAAGATAGAATTACAATAATAAGATGCTTTGAAAAATATTTTCAAAGCACTTTTTATTGCTGTAAAATTGTGCTATAATAAAATGTACTGTGTTTATTTTAATATGCAGAAAAAATTTGAATATAATATAGTAAGAGGTTTTAATGGACGAAGAAGTAAAAATACTGCCAAATTTTAAAAAATTTAATAGTTATATAAATGATGTAAAACAAGGAATAAGCCCAATAATGTTATCTGGGCTTACTGATGGTGGAAAAATTCATTTTGCTTATTCAACATTTTTTTATACAGAAAAACCAATTTGTATAGTAACTTATAATGAATTACAAGCCAAAAAAATTATAAAAGATTTGCAATATTTTACAAATAAAATAGAGTACTTTCCAAAAAGAGAGATATTATCATATGATTATTTGGCAGAAAGTAAAGATATTTCAAATGAAAGAATTAATTGCTTAAATAATATATATAGCAAAAAAGCAAAAGTTATAGTAACAACAATAGAAGCAGTATCTCAAAAAATAGTAACTAAGAATGAACTATATAAAAATATAGTAGAAATAAAATCAAATGATACAATAAATTTAGAAGAATTAAAGAAAAAATTATTTTATCTAGGATATGAAAGAAGAGATTTAGTAGAAAATGCTGGAGAATATAGCATAAGAGGTGGAATAATTGATATAGGCATTACACAAGAGAAAGGTATAAGAATAGAACTTTGGGGAGATGAAATAGATTCAATAAGAGAATTTAATGTGATGTCTCAAAGGTCAACTGAAAAAGTAAAAAGTACAAAAATATATCCAGCTACGGAGTTTGTATTGGAGAAAAATACAGATGAAGTAATTAATGAAATATTAAAAGACTATGACGAAGAAAAAGTAATAGAAGATATAGAAGAAATAAAAAATGGCAATTATTTAAGTAAAGTAGATAAATATTTTAATTATTTTTACAAAAATAGTGAAACATTAATTGATTATATAAAAGAAAATTATCTAATATTTTTAGATGAAGTAAGCAAAATAAAAGCAAGGTCAGAAAATATAATAAAAGATAATCAAAATGTAATAAAATCATTAATGGAAAAAAACAGAACAGTACCACAGGCATTAACAAATTTAAATAATTATATTGATTTTTTGGGATTAATAAAAAATATACAAACTATATACTTGGAAAAACAAGATATAGGATTTGTAGATAAACAAAGTATGCATGCAAAAAGAAACGGATATAGCTTTAGCTATAGGGAGGTCAACTTTTTTCGTAGTTCAATGGATTTATGTTTTAAGGAAATACAACAGGCACAACGAGACCAAAAAACAATAGTAATCCTTACAGGCAAAGATAATACAAAAAAAGTTAAAGACTTGCTATTAGAAAAGTTAGAAAATTTAAATAATATAACAGTTAAAGATGGAGAACTATCTTCGGGATTTGAGTGTTATGATTTTAATCTTTTAGTAATATGTGTAAAAGAGCTATTTGCCGTTCCACAAAAAAGAAAGAAATTAAGTCAAGATTTTAAACAAGGTGAAACTGTAATATTTTCTGATTTAAAAATAGGAGATTATGTTGTTCACAAAACAAATGGAATAGGTGTATTTATAGGTGTAAATACTATAAAAGCAGATGGAGTTACAAAAGATTATATTAAAATAAAATATAAAGATGATGATATATTATATATTCCAACAAACAATTTGGACAATATAAGAAAATATATTGGAACAGATTCAAGAGCACCTAAAATAAATAGGTTAGGTAGCAAGGAATGGGAAAATACAAAGCAAAAAGTAAAATCTAATTTAAGAGAAGTGGCACGTGATTTAATAGAGCTATATGCAAAAAGAGAAAAAATAAAAGGATATGCTTTTTCAAAAGATACAGAATGGCAAAAAGAATTTGATAATAGCTTTGAATATGAAGAAACTGCAGATCAATTAAGAGCAATACAAGAATTAAAAACAGATATGGAAAAACCAAAACCAATGGATAGACTTCTTTGTGGTGATGTTGGCTATGGTAAAACAGAAGTAGCAATACGTGGAGCTTTTAAAGCGTGTATGGACCAAAAGCAAGTAGCATATTTGGTACCTACTACAATACTTGCAAATCAGCAATATGAAGCATTTAAAGACAGGATGAAAGATTATCCTATAAGAATAGAACTATTAAATAGATTTAGAACAAAAAAAGAACAAGAAGAAATTATTAAAAAAATAAAACTAGGAGAAATAGATGTAGTAATTGGTACACATAGGCTCCTTAGCAAAGATGTAGAATTTAAAAATTTAGGATTTCTAATAATAGACGAAGAGCATAGATTTGGTGTAAAAGATAAAGAAAAAATAAAACAATTAAAAACAAATGTGGATGTTTTAACAATGACAGCAACACCAATTCCAAGAACACTTCATATGTCAATTGTGGGAATCCGTGATATGTCATGTCTTTACGAACCACCACAAAACAGAAGACCTGTTCAAACGTACGTATTAGAATATGATGATGAAGTAATAAAAGAAGCTGTAACAAAAGAATTAGAAAGAGGAGGACAGGTATTTTATTTATACAACAAAGTAGAAAGCATAGAAAGAAAAGCAAATAGAATAAAAGAATTAGTTCCAGAAGCAAAAGTTGGATTTGCCCATGGCAAGATGACTGGAAAAGAACTAGAAGATATAATGCTAGAATTTGTTGAACAAAAAATAAATGTACTTGTTTGTACCACCATATTAGAATCTGGAATTGACATACCAAATGCAAATACAATAATAGTAGAAGATGCAGACAGACTAGGACTAGCACAACTTTATCAAATTAGAGGAAGAGTAGGGAGGTCAAGTAAACAAGCATATGCGTATGTAACATATAAAAAAGATAAACTAATGACAGAAGTAGCAGAAAAAAGATTAAAAGCAATAAAAGAATTTACCGAATTTGGTTCAGGATTTAAAATTGCAATGAGAGATTTAGAAATAAGAGGAGCAGGAAGTTTAGTTGGAGATATGCAACATGGACATATGGAACAAGTAGGATATGACACATACTGTAAATTACTAGATGAAGTTGTAAAAGAAATGAAAGGAATTAAAGTAGAAGAAGAACAAGAAATTACAATAGATATAAATGTATCTAGCTATATACCAGATAACTATATAGAAAATAGTAGTCAAAAAATAGAAGTATATCAAAATATAGCATTATGTAAAAACCAAGAAGACATAGAAAATACAAAAAATGATATAATAGATAGGTATGGAAAAATGCCATCAGAAGTAGAAAACCTATTACAAATTGCAAAAATAAAAGAAATATGTAATCAAAAAGGAATAATAAAAATAACACAAAGAAATAATAATATTATATTTACTTTTAGCAATAACGAAAGCTTTGACATGCCAATAAATGAACTTATACAAACATACGGCAACAGAATAAAATTCTCACCAGGTAAAGAACCATACATTGCGTATAAATTAGAAAACAATAATAATGTCTTGGAAGAAATTATGGAATTTATAAAAGAATAAGAAAGGAGACTTTATGGTAATTACAAGTAAAGATAATGAAACAATAAAAAAAATACGAAAATTAAAAGAAAAAAAGTACAGGGACATAGACAAAAAATATATTATAGAAGGCATAAAATTAATTAGAGAAGCAATAGAAGAAAAAGCCAATATAGACACAATAGTAGTATGCGAAAATTGTGTACAAACAGGAGAAATAGATTCTAAAACATTGTACGAAATTGCAAAATATAATTGCGTATATGTAGATGAAAAAGTTTTTAACAATATAACAGATGTGCAAAATCCACAAGGAATATTAGCAGTAGTGGACAAAAATTCTAGAGAATCAGAAATAAAATATAATGAAGATGCAATAGTTATTTTAGATGGAATACAAGATCCAGGAAATTTAGGAACAATACTAAGAACAATAGATAGTGTACGGCTTATCACAAGTTATAGTATCTAAAAAAACAGGAGACATATTTAATCCCAAAGTAGTACGTTCAACAATGGGAGCAATATTTAGAATAAACATAATTCAAAGTGATGATTTAGTTGCAACAATAAAAGAGATAAAAAAACATAAATTTAAAGTAATAGCAACATCACTTCAAACACAAGACAGTATATATGATGTTGATTATAAAAAATCAGCAATAATAATAGGAAACGAAGCAAATGGAATTTCAAAAGAAGTAATGGAAACAGCAGATAAAAAAGTAAAAATTCCAATGCTAGGAAAAACAGAAAGTTTAAATGCAGCAGTAGCAACAGGGATAATGTTATATGAATATGTAAGACAAAAATTATTAAAGTAAACAAATTTACAAAATTTAGTGACCTAAAAATGGAAAATTACTTGCAAATTGTATAAATTTATGATAGAATAGCAATGTTTGAAAAATAGCATTGCTATTTTTTCCTTACTCATATTAATGTAATATGGGTTATAATCCATAAGGAGGTGAAAGAATAATGAACAAATACGAAAGTGTTATCATTATTAATCCAAATTTAGAGGCAGAAGCTATTAAAGCATTAATAGAAAAAATCTCAAATTTAATTAATACTGATGGAAAAGTTAGTTCAGTTGAAGAAGTTGGCAAAAAGAAATTAGCTTATGAAATTAAAAAGAACAAAGAAGGATATTATGTTATATTCAAATTTGAAGCTAAACCAGAATTAATTACTGAATTAGAAAGAGTATATAGAATAACAGACGAAGTTATTAAGTTTATTGTTGTTAAAGAGGAGGAATAATATATGAACAAAGTAGTATTAATGGGGCGTTTGACAAGAGATCCAGAAGTTAGATATACACAAACAAATAACACATTAGTAGCATCTTTCTCATTAGCAGTAAACAGAAGATTTGCAAGACAAGGAGAAGAAAGACAAGCAGATTTTATTAATGTAGTAGCTTGGAGCAAAACTGGAGAGTTTTGTAGCAAATACTTTAAAAAAGGACAACAAGTTGGAGTAATTGGTAGAATTCAAACAAGAAATTGGGAAGATGACCAAGGGCAAAAACATTATGTTACAGAAGTAGTTGCAGAAGAAGCTTATTTTGCAGATAGTAAAAGAGATGGAGAAGCATCATCAAATTTTGAAAATACATTTGGAAACACTGTATCAGAATCATCAGAGTTTTCTGTATCATCAGATGATGAACTACCATTCTAGTAAAAATTAAATTGTAGAGCAAACAAATTTGCTCGTTCATAAATAGTGAATAATGAAGAGTATATAGTTAACAGTACAAACTCTTCGAGTTTGGAAAGGGGGAAATAAAATGGCAGATAGAAAACAAAATGGAAAAAACAATAAAAGAAGAAACAATGGCGACGAAGATTTTAATCCTAGATTTAGAAAAGTTAGAAAAAAAGTATGCGTAATGTGTGCTAATAAAGATTTTGTTTTAGATTATAAAAATGCAGATCAATTAAAGAAATTTGTAAATGAAAAAGGTAAAATATTACCTAGAAGAGCAACAGGTGCTTGCGCAAAACATCAAAGAGATATTACACAAGCTGTAAAAAGAGCAAGACATATTGCTGTATTACCATACACACAAAATTAATATTAAAGAACAGATTATTTTTAATCTGTTCTTTTTTTAGCATTATGTATTTTAAAATTACATATAAAAAAATAATTTTATAAAAAATGTAGAAATTAAAATTATAATAATATACAATATTAAAAGAAAATAAAGGGAAAATATATTCTCTTACTGATAGGAGTGAGTTTTTTTGAAAATTACTGATGTAAATGAACTAGAGAAAATTGCAAAAAATGTTAGAATTGGCATAATAGAAGGAACATATAATGCAAAATCAGGTCACCCAGGAGGTTCATTATCTATTGCTGATATACTAACAGTATTGTATTTTAACCAAATGAATGTAAACGAAAATGAACCAAATGCTAAAACAAGAGATAGACTTGTGCTATCGAAAGGGCATGTGGCACCAGCATTATATGCTGTTCTTGCAGAAAAGGGATATTTTGAAAAAGATGAATTAAAAAAACTAAGAAAACTTGATGGAATGTTACAAGGACACCCAGATATGCAAAAAACACCAGGAATAGATATGTCAACAGGTTCTTTAGGGCAAGGATTATCTGTTGCAAATGGAATGGCACTTGCATCTAAACTAAATCATGAAGGAGTTAGAGTTTATTGTGTTTGTGGAGACGGAGAATTGCAAGAAGGACAAATATGGGAAGCGGCAATGACATCTAGTCATAATAAACTAGATAATTTGTGCTTAATAGTAGACAATAACAATTTGCAAATAGATGGTAATGTAGACAAAGTAAAAAATATATATCCATTAGATGAAAAATTTAAAAGCTTTGGATTTGAAGTAATTAATGTAGATGGACATGATATGGAAAAATTAATAAGAGCATTTGATAAAGCAAAAACAGTAAAAGGAAAACCAACAGTAATTATTGCAAAAACTATAAAAGGTAAAGGAGTTTCTTTTATGGAAAACAAAGCAGACTGGCATGGAAAAGCTCCAAATGAGGAAGAGTATAATTTAGCAATAAAAGAACTACAAAACAGTTAAACTAGTGTAGCAATTATAAAAATAAAAGGAGAATAGTAATGATAGATTTACATATTCATACGAACAATTCAGATGGTTCAGATAGTGTAATAGAAGTATTAAAAAAAGCAGAGAAATTGGGACTAAAAACTATATCAATAACAGACCATGACACATGCAAAGCTTATGAAGAATTAGAAAACATTGATATAAAACAGTATTATTCAGGAAACATTATAAAAGGTGTTGAGCTAAGATGTTTTTATAATAGAAGAATAATAGAATTATTGGGATATAACATAAACACAAAAGAAATGCAAAAATGGCTAGATGATTTTTATAAAACAAGACAAAGAGATGCCGTTCAAACAAGGTATTTAAAACAATTATATTCTACTTGCAAAGAATTAAATTTATATATGAAGCCATTTGATGAAATTGAATGGGATCCTAATAGTGATTGGGCTGCAAGAATTATATATAGAGAAATGAAAAGCGATATAAGAAACAAAGAGTTATTACCAGAAGATTTGTGGAATGAGTATGATTGCTTTAGACATCATTATTGCTATAATTTAGAAAATATATTTTATATAGACAAAGCTCCAGATTTACCAACACCACACGAATTAATAAGGCAAATAAAAAAAGCTGGAGGACTTGTATTTGTACCACATATATTGCTATATAAATGGGCACAAAACAAAGATGATTTAATATATGATTTAATAGATAATTATGGAATAGAAGGATTAGAGTGCTATTACAATAGCTTTACAAAAGAACAAACAGAATATTTGAAAAACATATGTAAAAAAAGAAAAATATATATGAGTGGTGGAAGTGATTACCACGGAACTAAACGCCCAGAAGTTAATTTGGGAACAGGGCAAGGAGATTTAAGTGTACCGGATGAAATAATAAAAGAATGGTATAACAAATAGAGGAGGAAAAAAATATGAATTGCGAGAATCTTAAAGCAACAAGACAAAGTTATGGAGAAAAATTGGCAGAACTAGGAGAAAAAAATGAAAATATAGTTGTATTAGATGCAGATTTATCTGCTGCAACAAAAACATCAATATTTGCAAAAAAATTTCCAGAAAGATTTTTTGATATGGGAATCGCAGAACAAGATATGATAAGCACAGCTGCAGGACTTGCTACATTTGGAAAAACGGTATTTGCAAGCAGTTTTGCAATGTTTGCTTGTGGAAGAAGCTATGACCAAATAAGAAATAGCATAGCACATACAAAATTAAATGTAAAAATATGTGCTTCACATGCTGGAGTTACAGTAGGAGAGGATGGAGCAACACATCAAATGTTAGAAGACTTAGGAATGATGAGAGGTTTGCCAAATATGATAGTTATGTGCACAAGTGACGACACACAAACAAAATGGGCAGTAGAAGAGATTTCTAAATTTGAAGGACCAGTATATTTAAGACTTTGCAGATTAAGTACACCACAAATATATGGAGAAGAGCAAAAATTTGAAATAGGTAAAGGAATACAAATAGGAGAAGGAACCGATGCAACAGTATTTGCAACAGGAGTAGTAGTTCCAGAAGCAATAAAAGCAAAAGAAGAACTAGAAAAACAAGGAATAAATATAAGAGTGGTAGATATACATACAATAAAACCAATAGATAAAGAATTAATTGTAAAATGTGCAAAAGAAACAAAAAAATTAATATCAATAGAAGACCATAATATAATTGGAGGACTACGGTACTGCTATATCTGAAGTTCTAACAGAAGAATACCCTGCAAAACTAACAAGAATGGGAATGAAAGATGAATTTGGAAAATCAGGACCAGCAAAAGAATTATTAAAACATTTTAAATTAACATCAGAAGAAATAATTAGAATAGTAAAAGAAGGATAAATTGTAATTTGTCTAACAGAAAATATAATATTACAAAAAAATGACATTTTCTTGAAATATGTCATTTTTTATTGATTTTTTAAGGTATTGTTATTATAATATTATTGTATATTTAAGTAAAAGAGGTCAAAAAATGATAGAATTTAAAAACGTATATAAAACATACAGTACAGGAACTGAAGCTGTAAATAATGCGAATTTTAAAATAGAAAAAGGAGAGTTTGCGTTTTTAGTAGGGGCATCTGGCTCTCGGAAAATCAACTCTTATAAAATTAATATTAAAAGAAGAGGAACCAACATCAGGTAATATAATTATAAACGGTAAGGATACCACTTTTTTAAAACCCAAAAGAGTTCCATATTTAAGAAGAAGTATGGGAGTAGTTTTTCAAGATTTTAGATTGTTATCAGATAAAACAGTTTACGAGAATGTAGCATTTGCAATGAATATAGTAAAAGCTACACCAAAGCATATAAGAAGACAAGTTCCAATGGTGCTTTCTTTAGTAGGTTTAAGTGGAAAGGCAAAGGTTTATCCAAATGAATTATCAGGAGGAGAGCAACAAAGGGTTGCACTTGCAAGAGCATTGGTAAATAATCCATCTATGATAATTGCTGATGAACCAACTGGAAACTTAGATCCAGAGACAGCTTGGGACATTATGAATTTGCTTAACGAAATCAATTTAAGAGGTACAACAGTAGTTATTGCAACACACGCCAAAGATATAGTTGACCAAATGAAAAAAAGAGTTATAGAAATTGAAAAAGGCGTAATAGTTAGAGATGATAGAAAAGGTGGGTATAGCAAGTGAAATATAATGTAATAGGATATTTTTTATCAGAAGGTTTTAGAAATGTATTTAAAAACAAAAAGTCTACGTTTTCTTGTTTAGGAGTAATGTGTGCTACAATGCTTATGTTTGGACTATTTTTTGTAATAGGTCAAAATATAAACAATGCTATTAAAGATTTAGAAAAAGAACAAGGAATGCAAGTGTTTATGTATCCAGAGGCAACAGATGACCAAGTAGAAAAACTTAAAGAAGAATTGGGAAAAATAGACGGAATAAATACAATAGAGTTTGTGTCTAAAGAAGAAGGATACAATACTATGAAAAAAAGACTTGGAAACAATGCAAAGGCATTAGAAGGATTTACACCAGACTTTTTTGAAGTATCATACATAATTACATTAACAGATTTATCTTTGAATAATCAAGTATATGAAGCAGTATCAAATTTAGAAAATGTAAAAGAGATACAAAACAAATCAAGCACAATAGAAACTTTATCAAGTGTTGGAAAAGCAATAAGAGTTGTAACATTTGCAATATTTGCAATATTAATTTTAATATCATTATTTATAATTTCAAATACAATTAAACTTACAGTACATGCAAGGAGAAAAGAAATTTCAATAATGAAATATGTAGGTGCAACAAATGGATTTATTAGAACTCCATTTATAATTGAAGGTATAGTAATAGGAGTAATTTCAAGTATAATATCAATTTTGTTAATAGGAGGAGGGTATAATTTCCTAGCTACAAAACTTGCAAATTCAGCTACATGGCAAAAGCTTAGTATTAATCTATTAACATTTGGAGATTTATTGGGTGAAATAATAATGGTATATTTAGTACTAGGAGTTGGAATTGGTATTATTGGTAGTTCAATATCTATGAAAAAATACCTTGACGTTTAAGAGGGTGATTAAATGCCAAAAAAGATAATATTAACTTGTTTAATCACGATTGTAATGATATTTGCTACTTTTACAACAGTGGTGGTTGCAGATGACTTAGGTGAGTTGCAAAATAGAAAAAATGAACTAAACCAGCAAATTTCAGAAGCAAATGAACAAGTAGAAAATATTGAAATAGAATTAACAGAAACACTACAACAAATAGATAATTTAGAACAAAAAATAACAACATATCAAGCTCAAATAGATGAAGTAAGTAAAAATTTAGAAGAAGTACAAACACAAATAGTACAAATTGAAGAAAAATTAAAAAATTTAGAAAATAATTATAAAATACAAAGAGAAACATTTCAAAATAGAATAATAGCACAATATGAGGCTGGAGACATCCAGTATTTGGACGTTTTATTAAGTTCAAATACATTGTCAGAGTTTATATCTAATTATTATTTAATAGGAGAAATAGCAAAATATGATAGAAATCTTTTAGATAATATAGATAGACAAAAAAATGAAATAGAAAATATAAAATTAACTTTAACAGAAAAAGAAAAATCTTTAAATACATTAAAAACAAATAAAGAAAATACGGCTGTTGCATTAGAAAATGCGAAAGTTATAAAAAATAGTTATGCAAAACAATTAACGACCGAAGAAAAAGAAACACAAGAAAAAATTGCAGGATATCAAAGAGAACTAGATAATTTAGAAGCTCAAATTGTAGCAATAACAAGTATAAAAGTTGGAGAAGATTATGTTGGAGGAGAATTTGCATGGCCAGCGCCAGGCTATTCAACAATAACATCAAAATATGGAATGAGAGTACATCCTATACTAAAGACATATAGAGTACACTCAGGAACAGATATTGCAATGCCAACAGGAGCGTATATAATTGCTGCAAATGATGGAGTAGTTACAAAAGCAGGTTATTCAACGGCAGGATATGGAAACATGGTTTTAATTGACCATGGTGGAGGAGTTAGCACCTTATATGGGCATGGTTCAGAAATTTTAGTACAAACTGGACAAACCGTAAAAAGAGGTGATATAATAATGAAAGCTGGTTCGACTGGTTGGTCGACTGGTCCACATTTACACTTTGAAGTAAGAATAAATGGTAAGCATGTAGATTCATTACCATATATAACTGGTACAAAAATAGAAACAAATAAGTCAACAAAAAATACTGAACAAAACAATACAGAAGCACAAGAGGAAGCCAACCAAAATTAAAAACGGAGGAAAAGATGAATAGTAAAAAGAGAATATTAATAGCAATATTATTAATACTAACAATTTTATCAACAAACATTGCCGTTACTTTGGCAGCAACAAAATCTGAATTACAAAGTGAACAAAATAGTATAAACCAACAAATAGAAGAAACAGAAAATGAAATAAGTGCTGTAAAAGAAGAAATGTCTGATACAATGAAACAAATACAAGATTTAAATACACAAATAAGTGGATATGAATCAGAGATTGATGAGTTAGAATATAAAATTAGTGATTTAGAAAAGGATATTGAAGAAGAACAAGAAAAGCTTAATGAAGCAGAAAAAAATTATAATAAACAAGAAGAAGCTTTAAAAAATAGAATAATAGCACAATATGAAGCAGGAGAAACTACATATTTAGATGTATTACTAGGTGGAGGTTCATTATGGGATATGGTTTCTAATTGGTATGTGGTTTCAGAAATTGCTGATTTAGATAGTAAAATGCTAGAACAAATTGAAAAAAATAAAATAGAAATAGAAGAAGCTAAAAAAAGTTTAGAAACAAATAAAGAACAAATAGAAATAACTAAAAAAAATAAAGAACAAAAGGCAAGTGCATTAAAAAGTTCACAGGCAACGAAGGAACAATATATAAATGAATTAGAGGATGATGAAAAAGAATTAAATGCAGAATTAGAAAAATTAAAAAAAGAAAATGATGCTATTACAAAGCAATTAAATGCAATTGCTAATCAATATAGTGGAAAAATAGAAAACTTAGGTGGTACAGGAACATTACAAAAACCTGTTAAATCAGGAGTAATTACAGCAACAATGTATTACAGTAGTGGTAAATATCATGGAGCATTAGATTATGGAGTACCAATTGGAACAGAAGTATATGCAGCAGCAGAAGGGGTTGTACTTGCTGCGGGAAGGTCAAATGGTGGATTAGGAAACTATGTATGTATACAACATTCTGGTGGAATAAGAACTCTTTATGGACATGGAAATGGAACATTTTATGTACGTGTAGGAGATACAGTTCAAAAAGGTCAGTTAATTATGCTTAGTGGAAATTCAGGAAATTCAACTGGTCCTCACTTACACTTTGAAGTAAGAGTTTCACCATATAATTGGTCATATTGGGGAAATGATAGTAGAAGAGATCCACGAAACTATCTATAAATTAAATAAGTGAAAGGGGCGAACATGGTTCGCCTATTCATATTTTAATAAATATTTAATATAATAAATTTAGGAGGCAGACAATGGATTTTGAGAAAAAAAACAAAGTATATAAAGCAGTTATGTTGGTAATAGTAACTGCATTAATTACGTTTTTGGTTACATCAATAGGAATGTATAATTATATTACAAAAACAGATTCTGGTATAACAAAAATAGTAACGAGCAGTGAACCTACAAAGCTAGATACTAAAATACAAGTAATAAAAAAATATTTGGAAAAATATTATATGGGAGATATTGTTTCAGATGACGAATTAATAGAATCTGCTATAAAAGGTTATGTGGAAGGATTAGGAGATGATTATACAGAATATTTAACAAAAGACGAATATGATGAATTAATGACAAGTGTTAGTGGAAATTACGTAGGGATAGGAATATATATGACACAAGATAGATACGAAAATATAGTTGTTTTACTTCCAATAGAAGGATCACCAGCAGAAGAAGCTGGTTTAAAAACTGGAGATATTATAAATAAAATAAATGGAGAGGAATGCACGGGAAAAGATTTAACATTAATTGCAAATCAAATAAAGGGAGAAGAAGGAACAACTGTAGACTTAGAAATTATAAGAGAAAATGAGATATTTATAAAGACAATAGAAAGAAGAACAGTTCAAGTTAATCAAATGAAATCAGATATTTTAGAGAATAATATAGGATATATTCAACTAGTAAGTTTTGATGAAAATTGCCATGAAGAATTCGAAGATAAAGTAGAGGACTTAGTAAAAAAAGGAGCAAAGTCATTAATAATAGATTTAAGAGATAATGGTGGAGGCATTGTAGATGAGGCAACAGCAATAACAGAGCTCTTCATACCAAAAGACAAAACAATAATGATAGAAGAGACAAAAAATGAAGGCGAGCAAATTACAAAATCAAAGAAAGATGCTAAATATAACATGAAAGTTATAATACTTACTAACGAAAATTCAGCAAGTGCATCAGAAATATTTGTTGGAGCATTAAAAGATAATGGAATAGCAAAAATAGTAGGAACAAAAACATATGGAAAAGGAGTAATGCAAGAGGTAGTAAAATTATCAACAGGTGGAGCTTTAAAAGTAACAATAGAAGAATTTAAAACTCCAAATGGAGATACAATAAACAAAAAAGGAATAGAGCCAGATATTGAAATAGAAGATGACTCAAAAACAGAAGTAGATGAACAATTGCAAAGGGCAATTGAAGAATGCAAAAAATAACTTAAAAATAAAAGGCATTTTATCGAAGTAAAATGTCTTTTATTTTTTAAATTCCTAAAATTTTCTTAGCTCTAGCTACATCTTTACTATCAGCCGGACGGACACCTTCTAGTGAATATGTGCAACCAAGATTTTCCCATTTGAATTTTCCAAGTTCATGATATGGATTGATTTCAACATTTTTTACTGTTTTTAAAGTAGATATAAAATCTTTTAGTTTTAGTAAATCGTTTTCATCATCAGTTATTCCAGGAATTAGAACTTGTCTTATCCAAATATCAATATTATTATCACTTAAGTACTTAGCAAAAGCTAATTCTTTTTCATTAGAAAAACCAACTAAATCTTTACACTTTTTACTATCTATATGTTTAATATCTAGTAAAACTAAATCTGTGTATGTTAATAATTCTTTTATATCATCTGTTAAATCAAACATACCAGATGTATCAATTGCTGTTGGAATATTACGTTTTCTTAATTCTTTAAAAAGTGTTATTAAAAATTTAGTTTGCAATAATGGCTCTCCACCAGTAACTGTAACTCCACCACCAGAAGGAAGTATATAAGCTTTATATCTTTCTATTTTATCTAATAATTCATCTACAGAAGTAATAGTACCACTTAAGACATCCCAAGTATCTCTATTATGACAATATTTGCATCTTAAACTACATCCTTGCATAAATATAACAAATCTTATACCAGGGCCATCAACTGTACCAAATGATTCTATAGAATGTATTCTAGCATATTTAGTTTTATCAAAATTCTCCATATTGCTACTCCTCTAAAATATAAGGCGAGGTTTTATAGCCTCGCCTTTACAAATTTAAACTAAATTCTATCTTGTATTGTTCTGTTAATTACGTCTAATTGTTGTTCTCTTGTTAATTTTATAAAGTTTACAGCATATCCAGAAACTCTTATTGTAAGTTGAGGATATTTTTCTGGATGATCCATAGCATCTAATAATAAAGATCTATCAAATACGTTTACATTGATATGATGTCCAGTTTTTGCAAAGTATCCATCTAACATATTTACTAAATTTGTAATTCTTGTATCTTCTTCTTTACCAAGTGCTTCTGGTGTATTTGCAAATTTGTATGAAATTACATCTTCAGAATATTCATATGGA
>CAYMXX010000010.1:0-18498 GCA_964394545.1 uncultured Clostridium sp. | reverse complement strand
TTTAAACTTATTATAATAATACAAGTTCCATATGGCGAAGTAGCTCAGTTGGCTAGAGCATTCGGTTCATACCCGAAGGGTCATGTGTTCGAATCACATCTTCGCTACCAACCAAAAAACAGTAGATATTCATCTACTGTTTTTTGGTTTTTGCTTACTGTTTCAATAATTTTGCTAACACTGCTAAAAATGAATCTTTATTTTGCAGTGTGTAGGTGTCTTTTTTAGGATCATAACTTACATAGAGGAAAAGCCGTTCTTCGGTCAGAATTTTAGATATTTTTTTAATATCTGCCTCATAGACCTTTTGGCTGTTTGTTGCTTTAAGAAAATCTTCACGAATATCAAATTTAATTGGTTTCCACAAATCATGAACGAAAAGTTTTAGCCATAAATATCTGTGAGAATCATCATAAATAGTATAATTTCCTTTACTACCATTTATTTTTTGATTAAATTTCTTATAAAGCAACAAGTATTCCTCAGGTGTGATGTTATAAACCTTATAAACACCTCTGGTTTCTACCGATAATCCATTAAAGCTGGCCCGGTAAATCATTATTAAAACCTCCTTATAAAGTTTTAAACATTATATCATAAAAAATGTAAAAATGCAAAAAAATAAGGTCATTTCAACAATACAAAGAAACAACCTTAAAATTTTAAATAAAAACTACTTCTTTTTTACTTCGGGTATAATAATATTTTTCTTTTTTTCGTCTTTAGGCTTTGGCTTTGCTGCGTTTAAGTGTTCATAAACAGGAGAAAATTCTAATTCTGAACCATCACCTTTTACAACTTCAATTTCTTTATTTTGGTTTTCTTGGTCTAACATAAAAATCACCTCAAAATCAATAACTATAAACAAAATAATTATATTATATTTTATATAATATAGTAAAAAATTACTATAAAAATGATAACACAAAAAAATAAGAATGTCAAAATTTAAGTTTCGGCATTTTTTTAAATAAATAATTTGAAAAAAAGTATATATTTAAAAGATTCCGTTCTTCAAGGCGTTTAAGATACTAAATATTCAAATTAAAGATACACACTCTAAACTAGAAAATAATTAAAGTGTATCAGGTCGAACTCACTTTTAAATATATACTTTTTTTCATAAATAATTTTATAGTATTAATGTAAAATACCGAAACTTAAATATTGACTTTTAAACTTTTAAATGCAATAATATAAATTGTTAAAATAGAAAAAGAGGAGATACCAAAGTGGAAATAGAGCAAACAAAAGCAATAATAGAAGCAATACTTTTTTCAGCAGGTAGAGTTGTTGAAACAAAAGAATTAATGGCAATACTAGAATTAAGTAATGAAGATATAGATAATATAATACAAAATATGAAATCAGAATTTGAAGAACAAAATAGAGGAACAGAAATAATAAAAGTAGATAATGGATATCAAATGACTACAAAAACGGAGTATTATGATTATATTTATCCTATATTTGATAACAGAGCAAAACCAAGCCTATCTGCAGCAGCATTAGAAACACTTTCTATAATTGCATATAATCCAAAAATAACAAGAGCAGAAATAGAGCAAATAAGAGGAGTAAATTCTGACGGAACAATATATAAACTATTAGAATATAACCTAATAGAAGAAGTAGGTAGACTAGATGCACCGGGAAGACCTACAATATATTCTACAACAAAAGAATTTTTAAAGATGTTTGGAATTTCTAATTTAGAAGAATTACCAGAACTTCCTAAATATAAAATAGACGAAAATGAACAAATAGTAATAGACGAAATTATAGAAGAAACATCACAAAAAGAAGAAAAACAAGATGATGACCAAGAACTAAAATAATACATATGAGTAGGTGATAAAATGAGAAACCAAAAAGGTATAACAATGGCTTCATTAGGAATCTACATAGTAGTTTGTATGATAGTTGTAGCAACACTTGCAACAATAACAGCAAATTATAAAAGTGCTATAAAAGATATGGACGATGATTCAGAATATGCAACAGAATATAGTAAATTTAATTTATATTTTTTAGAAGAGACAAAAAATACAACAAATAAAAAACCAGAAATAACTAGCAAAGAGAATAATTATAATTCTATAAAATTTCAAACAGGAAATGAATTTAAATATGATATTCAAAAGAAAATATTATATTTAAATAAAAATACTGGAGAAGAAATTAAGCTAATAAAAAAAGTAGAATCATGCACATTTAAATTAGACAGTGAAAATGGAAAAAATGTAATTACGGTAAATATAGAAATAGCTAAAACAGAAGGAAGAGAACTAAAATATGTTTTAGAAGGAACAAACAACACAGAATTATATGCCTCAGAAAATGAATATACAGAAGGAATAACAAAAATACCAACAAATTGGGATTCAACAAAATTAAATGAAAATGATCCATTTAGAACTGAAAAAATAAATGTATATTATAATATAGCACCAATACCAAATGGCTATGAAGTATCTACAGAAGAAGGTGAAAATAAAATTTCGGAAGGATTAATTATTACTGACGGAACTAATAGATTTAAATGGTATTTAGAAGAAAAACTAACAGCATATAAAAAAGAAAATTATGGAACAACATGGACAGCTGCAATAGATACAACAGATTTAGCAGACGTAACAGCTATATATAATAGTTTTGAAAGTTCAAAAGATTTATATGGTGGAGCATATATAGAAGAAACTACTGAAGAAGAAACAATAAAATCAATTTTATGGATAAAATAGTAATAATTAATAATCACTTAAATACAATATAAAAAAACATTGTATTTAGGTGATTATTTTGAATATATGTTATATAAAAGAAACAGAAGAAACATGTGATTTTGTAAAAAGAATATTAGTAAAGATTAAGAGAATTTTTAATATAGTAGAATTAAAAAAAGACAATGAAAAAACAATAATGATTTTACCAATACTTAAATCTAGTAAAATTAAAGATAAAAAAATAAAAAAAATATCAAAAAAAATTAATAAAAAACTATATGATGGTAATATTGAAAATGTAGTAGTATCAAATATTTTATCTAATAACATTTTATTAAAACAAAAATTATATGAACAAAACATTAATATATTAAATGGAAGGTATTTATTTAATTTACTAATACCAGAGGTTATAGAATATATATTAAAAAGACAGAAAAAGAAAATAGAAAATCGGAGAAATTACATTACTAATAAATGACCTTACAGAAGTTAATTCGAAAATAATTACATATATTGCTCAAAATGCTAGAAGAGTAAATATAGTTACAAATCATATAAATAAGTTTAAAAGATTAGAAAAAAGTTTATATAATGAATTAGGTATAATTCTTAATATATCAAACAATAAAGACAAAAGTTTATTAAATGCTAAATTTATAATAAATATGGACTTTCCAGAAGAGACAATAAACAAATATGAAATATGCAGTAATGCAATAATAGTTAATATATTAAATGAAATAAAAATAAAAGCAAAAAAATTTAATGGAATTAATGCTAGCTACTACAAAGCATATATTCCAAAAAAATATAAAATGGAAGGCTTTGCAGAAAATATAATATATGAAAGCATAATATATAAGTATAACTATGAAAAAGCAAGAAATCACATAACTAGCAACAAGATTAGTATAAGAAAACTAATAGGGAACAACGGAGAAATTTCGGAAAACGAATTTTGCAAAAACTTAAAATATAATACTTGACAAAACTAGTTTTGTGGAGTAGTATAATGAATTAAATAATATTTTAAAGGAGAAATGCCAAATGGAAGAAAAAGAAGTATTATTAACACAAGAAGGATATGATAATCTAGAAAAAGAATTAGAATATTTAAAAACAGAAAAAAGAAGTGAAATATCAGAACGTATTAAAGTTGCATTAGGATTTGGAGATTTATCTGAAAATTCTGAATATGATGAAGCAAAAAATGCACAGGCATCAAATGAAATTAAAATTGCAGAATTAGAAAATAAATTAAGATATGCAAGAATAATAGATGAATCTGAAATAGATACAAAAACAGTTCAAGTAGGAAATAAAGTTAAAGTATTAGATATGGAATTTGATGAAGAAGTAGAATATACAATAGTAGGTTCAACAGAAGTAGACCTATCACAAAATAAAATTTCAAATGAATCACCTATTGGTTCAGCTTTATTAGGTGCAAAAAAGAACCAAGTGGTAGAAGCTCAAACCCCAGGTGGAGTAGCAAAATTTAAAATTCTTGCAATAAAAAAATAGATTATTTTACCATTTTATGTAGACAAAAACTCCCAAATGTTGTATAATAGTATTGTTAAGTAATAAAACACGAAGGTAATGAATAAAATACTATGGAAAAGTATAAGGGAGGAAAACAAATTGATTACAAATTACACAGAAAATAATTATCTAGTTTTAATAGGTAAAATTATTAGTGATAAAACATTTAGTCACGAAATTTATGGAGAAAGCTTTTACGTATTTAATTTAGAAGTACCACGTTTAAGTGGAAATGAAGACATTATACCAATTACAATATCAGAAAGATTAATTGCAAATTTTGATTTAGAAATAGGTAGAAAAGTTGTTATAGAAGGTCAATTTAGATCATATAACAGTTATGAAAACGAAAAAAACAGATTAGTTTTAACTGTATTTGCTAAAGACATTATTGATTACAAAGAAGAACAAGAAGAAAGCGTTTCAAATGAAGTTGTTTTAAATGGATATGTTTGTAAAAAACCAATATACAGAAAAACACCATTTGGAAGAGAAATTTCAGATATTTTATTAGCGGTAAATAGAGCTTATAATAAATCAGATTACATACCATGTATAGCATGGGGAAGAAATGCTAGATTTTGTGATAGCATGGAAGTTGGAACAGAAGTAAAAGTAGTAGGAAGAGTTCAAAGTAGAACTTATGAGAAGAAGTTCGAAGATGGCAGAGTAGAACAAAGAGTTGCATATGAAGTATCAATTGGAAGCTTAGAAGTAATTAATAAAGACGAAAACAGTAATCAAAACGAAGCAGAAGCGATTTAAATAAAAATATAGAGAAAAGAACAGCAAAAAAAGCTGTTCTTATATTTTAAAGTTAAATAATTTAAAAAATATATAATGTGGAAAAAATATATATTTAAAAGTTCCGTTCTTCAAGGCGTTTAAGATACTATATAATCAAGTGAAAGATACACACTCTAACTTAGAAAAAAATTTAAATGCAACAGGTCGAACTCACTTTGAAATATATATTTTTTTCCACAATCTATTTTTATAGAATTAATGAAAATGCCGAAACTTAAATTAAAATTATATTGTAAGAAACTGCTAATTGTGATATTATTGCAATAGAAAAAATAAATTGGCTAAACAAAGGGGAATAAAAATGGAAAAAGAGAAAAAAACAATAGATAAAGCATCAATAAGATTTACAATAATGGCAATAATTTTAATTGCAATTTTTTGTTTTGCAATATCGCCTGTAACATTGCAAAATGATACGTTTTATACAATTAAGATAGGAGAACATATATTACAAAATGGAATTGATATGCAAGATCCATTTTCTTGGCATGAAAATTTAGAATATACATATCCACATTGGTTATATGATGTAATAATATATTTAGTATATAGTATAGGTGGACAAGTAGGAATTTACATTTCGACAATAGTATTAAGTATAACACTTGGAATTACTATGTATTTAGTAAATACAAAACTTACAAAAAACAAACTAACATCATTTATACTTACAATAGGAGCAATGTATTTATTAAGAAACTATATAGCAGCAAGAGCACAACTTGTAACATTTATATTATTTTTACTCACGGTATATTTTATAGAAATGTTTTTACAAACTAAAAAGAAAAGATATGCAGCAGGTTTAATAATTATACCAATAATTATTGCAAATGTACATTTAGCAGTATTTCCATTTTACTTTATATTATATTTACCATACATAGCAGAATATATGATATATATACTTTCAAATACAGAAATTATATTAACTACTGCAAAAATTGATAGATTAAATAAAAAAATATTAAAAACAACAAATGAAGAAGAAATACAGAAAATAAAAGAAGAAATACAAGAGTTAGAACAAAAAAGTGAAAAAATTATAAGTAAGAAAGAAAAAATAAACGCAAATCCATATAAAATAAAAATTAGTGGAAACGATAATGTAAAAGCTTTAATAATTATAATGATTATTTGCTTATTTACGGGATTGCTTACACCTCTTGGAACAACACCATATACATATTTAGTAAAAACAATGCAAGGTACAACAACACACAGTATAAGCGAACATTTACCATTAACACTTGTAGATAATAAAGAATTTATGTGTGCATTAGTACTTTTTATAGCTATATTAACATTTACAGATACAAAAATAAGACTAAGTGATTTGTTTATGATAGGAGGACTAGTACTTCTTACATTTTATACAAGAAGACAATTCTCAATGTTTACATTAGTATGTATAGTAATTTTAAACAGGCTAATAAATGCATTTATTAATAAATACGATCCAGAAGGTTGTAAAAAAGCAATAAATAAACTAACAACAATAACAGGAATGATAGTTACAATTTGTTTACTATTAACAATAAGTATAGTACAATATAAGCCAAAATTAAAACATGATTTTATAGATAAAAATGCATATCCAGTTCAAGCAGCTACATATATACTAGAAAATTTAGACATAAATAATATAAAATTATATAATGAATATAATTATGGAAGTTATTTGCTATTTAGAGGAATACCAGTATTTATAGATTCTAGAGCAGATTTATATGCACCAGAATTCAATCCAGGTGTAACAGTATTTGACGATTATATGAGCCTTTCAGGAGTAAATATAGATAATGTAGAAGAAAAACTAGATGAATATGGTATAACACATATGCTAATGTATAAAACTTCTAAATTAAGAAGATTTGTAGAGCAAGATACAGAAAAATATAGTTTGCTTTATGAAGACGAGAAATTTTGCTTATTCCAAAGAAATCAAACAAAAGAGAGTGTATAATGAAAAATAAAAAAAATAATTTTTTAATGATAATTGCAATAATTTTAGTATTAATGGATCAAATAATAAAGATAGTAATATCAACAAAATTGTATAATTCTACTATAATGCTAATACCACATGTATTAAATTTAACATATGTACAAAATACAGGTGCAGCTTTTGGAATAGGAAGTAATAGCACATCAATGTTTATAGCAGTTAATATAGTTGTAATAGGACTGATTACATATTTTATATTTTCAAAAAAAGAAGAAATTAGTAATCCAATATTAATTGCACTTTATTTAATAATAGCAGGTGGAATTAGTAATTTAATAGATAGAATAGTAAGAGGTTTTGTGATAGATTATATAGATATATCACCATTAATAAAATACCCAGTATTTAATTTGGCAGATGTATTTATAGTAATTGGATGTATAATTATTGCAATTTATATAATAAAAGATAATATAGTAAAAAAGAAAAACATAGGAGAATAGGATGCAAGAATATAAAATAAAACCAGAAGAACAAAATATTAGATTAGATAAAATAATTGCGAATATAGATAATAGTATTTCTAGAACTAGTGTGCAAAGACTTATAGAAGAAGGAAAAATACTAGTAAATAAAAAACAAGAGAAATCTTCATATAAGGTTGCAGAAGGAGATATTATCGAAATAGAAAAAGAAGAACCACAAGAAATAGACTTAAAACCACAAGAAATACCTATTAATATAATATATGAAGATAATGATATTTTAATAGTAAATAAAGAAAAAGGAATGGTTGTGCATCCAGGTAATGGAAATCCAGATGGAACATTAGTAAATGCAGTTATGGCAAAATGTAAAGATAGCTTATCTGGGATAGGTGGAAAAATAAGACCAGGAGTAGTACATAGGATAGACAAAGATACATCTGGATTAATAATAATTGCAAAAAATGATAAAGCACATATAAACATTAGTGAACAAATAAAAAATAGAGAAGTAGAAAAAACCTATATTGCATTGGTTAGAGGAAATGTTAAAGAAAACCAGGGGATAATAAATATGCCAATTGCAAGAAGTGTAAAAGACAGAAAAAAGATGGCCGTAGATAAAAAAGGTAAAGAAGCAATTACAGAATTTAAAGTATTAGAAAGATATAATGGCTATACATTGTTAGAAGTAAAAATAAAAACAGGAAGAACACATCAAATAAGAGTTCATATGGCAGAAATAGGTTATCCAATAGTAGGAGATTATACATATTCAAATGGAAAAAATCCATTTGGAGTAGTAGGGCAATGTTTACATGCAGCAAAATTAAAATTTGTACATCCTACAACAAACAAAACGGTAGAATTCGAGGCACCACTGCCAGAATATTTTGAAGATATATTGCACACATTGTAGGGGTCGGCGTCCTCGACGACCCAAAAACAAAAAAAGGAAAGGATTTTTATGGAACAAATTAGATTACAAAAATATTTAGCAGATAATGGCATTGCATCTAGAAGAAAATGTGAAGAATTAATCCTACAAGGTAAGGTACGAGTTAATGGAGAGGAAATAAAAGCTTTAGGGACAAAAATAGACCCCAATAATGACATTGTAGAATTTAATGGAAAAGAAATAAAAAATTCCAAAAAAGAATATACATATATCCTTTTAAATAAGCCAATAGACTATGTTACAACAGTAAAGGATCAATTTAATAGAAATACAGTATTAGATTTAGTAAAATTAAAGGGAGTAAGATTAGTACCAGTCGGCAGATTAGATATGTATACATCAGGTGCAATAATATTAACAGATGATGGGGATTTTGTATATAAAGTAACACATCCAAAACACGAAATACCTAAAACATATAATGCTACAGTAGTTGGAAAAGTTACAAACGAAGAAATAGAAATACTAAAAAATGGTGTAGATATAGGCGATTTTATAACAAGTAAAGCAGAAGTAAAAATATTAAAAATAGATGAACAAAAAAACATAAGTAGATTACAAATAACAATACATGAAGGCAAAAACAGACAAATAAGAAGAATGTGTGAAGCAATAGGAAAAAAAGTAATAAGTCTTCATAGAAGCAAAATAGGAAATTTAACAGTAAAAGACTTAGCCCTAGGAAATTGGAGATACTTAACAAAAAAAGAAATAGAAACATTATTAGAAAAATAAATTATAACATGAAAAAAAGTATATATTTAAAAGTGAGTTCGACCTGTTGCATTAAAAATAAAATGTTTTTATTGAAAAAAGAGAGAAGTAATTATATAATAATTGCAAATAATAAAATATTTATTATAAAAACAAAAGTACAAGATATTAATGAACGAAAGAAAAAGGAGAAAACTTATATGGAATATGTACAAAGATTTATTCCAGAGGGTTGGGAAGAAAACACAAAGACATTTTCATTAGGAGAATTAAGCAAATTATCTGCAACAGGAGATATATTACAAGCTAAGGTAATAAAGTGTGATAGCAATTATAATCTATATTTAGACTTAGGAAATAATATAACAGGAGTTATACCAAGAGATGAAGTAGAAGCAATAAATATAGACGAAACAGGTTTCCCAAAACCTAATATATGCACTAGTAAAGTAAACAAAATAGTTCAATTTAAAGTAAAAGATATTACCAAAAATGACACAGTAATACTTTCTAGAAAAGCAGTAGGAAAAGAAGCTGCAAGTTGGGTAAAAGATGAGTTAAGAGAAGGTATGTGTGTATATGGAATAATTAAAAATATACGACCTTATGGTGCTTTTGTGGAAATCGGTGGAGGAGTTGTAGGATTACTTTATATAGAAGATATATCAGTTGCAAGAATACGATCACCATATGAAAGATTTAAAATTGGACAAAAAGTAAAAGTTATGATAAAATCAATAGATAGAAAAACAAATAGAGTAATTCTTACATATAAAGAGCTTCTTCGGAACGTGGCAAGACAATATAAAAGACTTTAAAGAAGGAATGAAGGTAAACGGAATAGCAAGAGAAGTAGAAAAGTCTAAGAATGGAATATTTGTTGAATTAAGACCTAATTTGGTAGGTATGGCAGAGTATAAAGAAGGCATTGAATATGGAGAACATATCAATGTATACATTAAAAAAATAGTACCAGAAAAGAAAAAAGTTAAACTAATTATTATGTAGGGGAGTGGCGTCCTCGACGACCAGAAATAAAATTAATTTGTAAAAGAAATATTAGTTAAAGGAGGCCATAATTATGGTAGAAGATAATCAAATAAAAACAGAGGTTTCACCATTTGCAATAAGAGAAGGAGAAATAAAAACATTTGATGGAAAAGATGGATATGTTTCTATGAATCAAATTATTCATAAAATAAATATAGGACATATTTCTGATATCCATTTTAAAATAATGGAATTAGTAAACGAATTTGAATTTATAACTTCAAGACAAATATATCAAATTTTAGTACAAAAAGGTGAAGATATTAAATCACAAGACAAATTAAATAATAAGTTAGAACAACTAGTAAAATCTAAAATTTTAACAAGGTATTATTTTATGGGAGAAGAGGGAAAGTGCATTTATAGAGTATATTGTTTAGAAAAAATGGGTAAATACTTATTAAATTCACGAGCAATAGAATGTAAATGGCAACCAACAGATAATACAAAACCAGTTGCAATGATAAAGAAAAGACTAGCAGGAAATCAAATAATTATAGCATATTTAAGAAAAGTAAAAGCTTTTGATAAATATACAGTAAAACCAACAATAACAGCAAAAAAATTAGGAAAAGTATTTAAATCACATGCAGGTATAAAATTAACCAAAAATGGAAAATCTATAGATTTTATATTTGAGGCAGTAAGAAGAGAAGAAGACTGGGAGAAAAAGTTAGTTGATAGATTACAATTATATAAAGATTTTTACGAAAGCTTTGTACAATTTGACTCTGGATTTGAAGCAAAACCACAATTAGTATTTGTATGTGAAGATGAAAAACATATGATAGAAACATTAAGAGCAATAGTAACAAATAAAATGGAAATACCAGGAATAAAAACATTATTTACAACAGATTTAAGACAAAATAGTGATTTACTAGAAAAATCATTAGTAGAATTTAAAATAGATGAAGCAACAGGAAAATATAAAAAAGAAGAAATAGAATTAAAATTATTAGGATAATAAATAAAAGAAGAAATTCATTTTTGAATTTCTTCTTTTATTTTAATTTTTTTTCTTTTTTAAATCAAAGCTAATTGCATTTTCATTATCAAAGAAGTAAGAACTATCAGTTATATCTGTTTGAATAGGATCAATATCGCCTCTTTCATCTTTTGAGAAAACAACTTTATTTGGTTTCCATTTTTGTTTTTCCTCTTTTTTATCTTCAGTTACATTTGCTATATATTTACTAAAATTATATGTTTTTGTTTTGTGTGGTGCTTTGTATTTGCTCTCTAAAAAGTCTACATTACCAAAGTTAACAACATTTTTTCCTTTTTTATCTTTGGTTTTGTAAATAATACTCTTAAATTTAAGACCTTGTATTTTAGCATTATGCATATGGTCTTTCCATGCCCAAGTTAGACCACCTAAATTAGTTGAATATGCACCATCTTTAGTATCATAACCAGGATGAACATCCCATTCTCTACGTTTTCCAAATTCTCTCATCCACCAATCCATTTCATCAGGAGTATTATTTCCAAATGTTATTTTTGTAGGTGCGTTTGCAAGTAATTTTTCTGAACCTAATCCTGCAACTGTTTGAGAAGAGAAAATAGTTCCAATTTTAAACTTTCTATATATTGTAAACATATCTTCAAATGCAGGTGGATCATAACGGTCAAATTCATCTACATATAAGAAATGTGGAATTCTATTCTTTACTGCATCACGATTATTTTCTACAGAACACATCATAAGATTTAAGAAAAATCTACCAAAACCTTGGTCTGCTGTTCCACCAATTTCATATGGTCTTGTAGAAATAAGAACAATTTTACCTTCATTTAAAACTGAAGAAAAATCAATATTGTTATATCTATTACAAATAATATTTCTAGCTTCTGCAGATCTTAATAATACATCAAGTGTAGATGAAGCAAAATGTACATATCTTTGCATATCTTTTCTACCTTCTGAATCTTTGTAGAAATATTGTTTGAAGTAAGTTAATTGTAATTCGTATTCTTGGGCAAGCTCGTCGTCTTTTTCTAATTCTTCACACATTTCTTGTACTAAATCAAAATTATTAAAGCATTTAAGTAAATCCTCTAAGTTTGGCATTAAACCATCATGCATTTTTCCATACATTAATTTTAAAAGTAATACTACATTTTGAATAGCTTGCAAAGAAATATCTTCTGAATATGCTAATTCTGCAGTGTGACTAGGTGGATTATATAAACCTCTAATAACTAATGAAATAATTAAACCACAAAGAGCTGGGTTTCCAATAATAAATGGGTTTAATCCAATAGATTCTGAATTAGTTGGGTCTATTTCTATAAATGGCATATCATAAGCCTTTGCTACTTCTTTAACTGTATCTGTGTGTTTAGCATCAGGGCTTACTACTGTAATACCAAAGTTTTTATATATTATTGAACCATTAGGTTCAATTTCATATATCATTTTCTTCATATATGCTTTATAGACATTTTCTTTACCTTCAACAGGAGTAAGCATATTTAAATTAAAGTTTTTATTTAAATAATCATTATCATAAGGTTTATTTAAATAAGCAATATTAGTTTTTAGTGCAGTGTAACCCATTTCTTTAGAAATTTCACGGAAGAAAAATTTCTTTTCTATATCTCTTGCAATCATTGGTTCCATTATCATAGAAGTTTTACCAGTTCCAGAAGGACCAATTACAAGAGTAGGTTGTAATCTTCTAGATTCCAATATTTTAACAGGTTTACCTGTAGATTTATCTTTACAAAATTCAATTTCTAAACTGTAAGGACCAGTAGTACCATCTGGTGCAGATATATCTATACCAGGATAGTCACAAATTGATTCTTGAAAATTGTTAGGGAATATTGGGTCTTTAATTACTTTTAATAACCAAAGAACTACATTATAGAAAGTAGTAAGTGGTATATAAATTGAAATTGCTGTAAGAGCATGTTTTATTAAATCAGCAAATTCTGTAATTATAAATTCGTGATTTGGTAATGACATTATACCAAGCCAAGCTAAACGATTTAGCCATTGAACTACCATTGAAACACCAATTACATATAAACAAATATAATATGTATAGAAGAAAGATATTTTCGTTTCATCTGATTTACAAAATTTAGATGGATACGAAAAAGCAAATGCAAATACAGGACAAGCAAGTGCTAATGTATATCTAATTGGTCCCCAATAAGATACTGACATTCCTGTAAAAAACATTATTAAGAGTTCTACAATTCTATCTACTATTATAAATCCTGTTAGTAATGTTAGAACATATGTAAAAAAAGTATTTCTATCGGTCTTTAGTAATTTTAAAAGTTTGTCTATATATTTCACTTAAAATCCCCCAATTTATTTATTTTTATACATATATATTATCTTATAAAATCAAGAAAAAAACAAGTCTTTTTCAAGAAAAAGTTCATATATATAAATAAGAAGAAAAAATTGGAGGAATTAAAATAAAAACAAAGAATAAAAAGGAAAACAAAGCTGCTGGTTTTATGCAGGGTGTAGTGGTTTTAATGTTTTCACAGGTAATTATAAAAATTGTAGGTTTAATATATAAATTATATCTTACAAATAAGCAAGGTTTTGGAGATAGGGGAAATGCAATATATTCATCTGCTTTTCAAATATATGCACTATTTCTTACAATCTCTTCTGTGGGTGTACCAAATAGTATTTCTAGAATGGTTTCTAGTAAGGTCGCATTAGGTGATAATAAAGGCGCATACAGAATATTTAAAATTGCTTTTGCACTATTTGGAATTATTGGATTCATTGGAAGCTCAATATTGTTTTTAAATGCAGAAAAAATATGCAATAATTATTTACAGATACCAGAAGCAAAATTAGCACTAATGGCACTAGCACCATCAGTATTTTTAGTATCAATAGAATCTGTACTAAAAGGATATTTTAATGGAAGGGAGAATATATCTGTTACAGCGAATTCACAAAGCTTTGAACAAGTATTTAAAACATTATTAACAATAATTGTAGTTGAAAACATAGGAAAAATATCTGAAAATAATACTGTTGTTATGGCAGCGGGAGCAACATTAGCAACAACATTAGCAACATTGTTTGCATTAATCTACTTATATAAATATTTTATAAGTAGAAAAAAACAAGTATGGCAAGAAGTTGTAGCTTCTTCCTATAATAAAAAAGAAAGTGTAAGCAAAATTGTAAAAAACATCTTATTTGTAGCTATTCCAATATCATTAAGTGCACTTTTTTCAGTATGTACTAAAACAATTGATGCAATGACAGTTGTAAGAATATTAAAAAATTCAATAGGAGAGATAGAAGCGACAAATCAATATGGAATATTAAGTGGAAAAATAGACACTTTAATTGCACTACCATTTTCATTTAATGTAGCATTTGCAACAGCTCTTGTACCTGCAATATCATCAGCAATTGCCAAAAAACAAAAAAACATAGTAGAAAAGAGAATAGAATTTTCTATATTAGTTACAATACTTATAGGAATTCCATGTACAATATATATGATTATGTTTTCAAATGATATTTTACATATACTATTTCCAAATGCAACGAAAGGTGCCGAAATGTTACAATTATCAGCATTAACCATTATATTTGTTGTGCTAATACAAACAATAAATGGAGCATTGCAAGGATTGGGAAAAGTAAATGTACCAGTAATAGCTTTTGCATTAGGAGGAATTATTAAATTAGTATTAAACTTAATATTAATACCAATTTATAAAATTGGTATATATGGAGCTATAATTTCTTCAATAATATCGGATATATGTATATTTTTTATTTGCTTTGTAGCACTGAAAAAATCCTTACGTAACAAAATTAGTATAAAAAAATTCGTTATTAAGCCAGTAATATCAAGTATAATTATGACGTTTTTTTCATATACAATATATACTGTACTACAAAGCCAAATACAAAATAGGATTATTTTATTATTAGTCTCTGTAATTATAGGATTAATTTCGTATATTATTTCAATAATAATGCTAAGAAATCTATCTGAAGAGGAAATTTATATGATTCCCTACGGACGAAAGATACTTGAAAAGTTTACAGCTAGAAAACGATGAACATAAGTAAAATCAATACATACAAGATTGACAGAAGCTGGAAACCTACGGAATAAAAGGGTTTGCAAAAAAATAAAAATAAAAAAAGAAGGATTTTAGCTAATTTTGGCGAATAATCTTAAATAGTAGAAACTAAAGCTGTTTTTACTGCATAAAACAAATCTTATTAGGAGGTAATTTTAAATGAACAAAGCTGAATTAGTAGCAGCAATAGCTGCAAAAACAGGAGACACAAAAAAAGGTGCTGAAGCATCAGTAAACGCATTCGTTGATGTTATAACAGATGCACTAGCAAAAGGAGATAAAGTTCAATTAGTTGGATTTGGATCTTTCGAAGTAAGAAAAAGAGCAGCTAGAAAAGGTAGAAACCCAAGAACAAAAGAAGAAATCAAAATACCTGCATCAAAAGCTCCAGTATTCAAAGCTGGTAAAGCATTAAAAGATTTAGTAAATAAAAAATAAGAATTAGTACAAAATATATAAGTATGAATTCATATTATAAGAGCAAGAAATTCTTGCTCTTTTCTTTTTGTGTACATATTGACAGTCACAAAAACAACATGTAAAATAAAATCAAATCTGTTATGCAAAATCCAAATTTAATAGGAGGAAAAAAATGAAGAAAAACAAAAGACGGAATAACGATAGTATCGTTGGTAATTACAATAGTAGTAATGCTTATTTTACTAGGAGTAACAGTAACAACAGCAATAAATGGTGGATTAATAGGAACCGCTAAAAATTCAAATGAAGAAACAAGATATTCTCAGATAATGGAAGAAAAAGAGATGTGGGAGGCAGAAGAAAAGGTAACTGATAGATTTGGAATAAAAGCAGAAACATTAGAAGAATTTATAAACAGATTAAAAGAGAACGGAATATTAACGGAAGAAGAGGCAGAAACGGCAATAAAAGAAGGAATTGTTAATGTTGCAAAAAAAGACATTTTCTTCAAGGGAAGAAGAGTAGTGGCAGATGAATCTAGTTGGCAGTATATTTTAAATAATAGTCGTGTAACAATAAATAAATATTTAGGAACAACAGATGCTCTCACAGAATTAGAAATTCCAAATTTTCTTATAATAGATGGTAAAGAATATAGAGTGGACAAGATAGAAGGATATCAGAATGGAGCAATAGTTGATTTTAAAGGAAAAGTAATAATATCACAAGGAATTTGCGAAATAGGTACGGCTGCTTTTAATGGAGCGAATGAAATTACAGATATAGAAATACCAGATTCTGTTGCAATAATTGGAAATTATGCTTTTCAGGCTTGTACAGGATTAACGAGTATAACTATTCCGGGCTCAGTGAAAAAAATAGGCAGTTCTTATGAAAATGTTAATTGTCAATCTTTTAATCGCTGTACGAATTTAGAGAATGTTATATTGGAAGAAGGAATTGAAGAAATTGGAGGAAGAGTTTTTGCAACTTGTAAAAAGGTTAAAGAATGGATTTTACCTAAAAGTTTAAAAAAAATAGGACCATATGCTTTTTATGAATCATACGTAGAAAAAATTAACATTCCTGAAAATGTAGAGAGTATATATTCAACATTTCTTTCATCTTCAAAATTAATAGAAATAACTGTGGATTCCAACAACGAATACTTTGCAAGTGTTGATGGAGTGTTGTTTGACAAGAATGTTACACAGTTAGTAAAACATCCAGAAAAAAAGGAAGTAACTACTTATACGGTTCCGAACACAGTAACATTAATTAACGATAATGCTTTTCAAGGATGTTATAAAATACAAAATTTATTAATAAGTAATTCAGTAGAAAAAATCGGATCATATGCATTTGGAGGCGCAACAATAAATACAATAAAAATAGGAAGTGGAGTTTCAAATATACTTGAGAGTGCTTTCGATGAAGCAATGATAACTACAATAAATGTAGAAGATGAAAATGAAAATTATAAAACTATAAGTGGCGTATTATTTAATGAAGAAGCAACAACATTATTAAAATATCCAAATGGTATAACTAATGAAGAGTATCAAATACCGAATACAGTTAATACAATAGGAAGATATGCATTTTTTAGGAATGGAATAGAAAGAATAATTATACCGAATTCTGTAAAAACAATTAAATGCTATGGATTTGGAATATGCCAAAGTTTAAGCGAATTAAATTTACCAAGTGGATTAGAAAAAATAGAAGACAATGCTTTTTACGGAGACCATGGAATTGAAGAAATAGTAATACCAAGTAGCACTGTAACTATAGGAAGAGCATTTAGTAATATGAGAGGATTAAAGAAAATTACAATAAACAAAACAGAAAATTCAATTTCAGGAAAGCCATGGGGAGCAAGCGCAAGTGTAATTATAGAATGGACTGGAGAATAAAATTAAAAGTATAGAAAAATGGACTGCAATAATTGCAGTCCATTTTTTTAAAAAGTATTATTTCCCTAAGGAAAAGCCTTGACAAAGCATTTTTAAAATGATAGAATATAACGCGTTAGTGTTTAAAAGTAAATTAGCACTTTTAATTAAAAATATAGGAGGTGAATTTTAAAGTGCCAACAATTAATCAATTAGTAAGAAAAGGTAGAAAAACAACTACAACAAAAGCAAAAGCTCCAGCTCTATTAAAAGGGTACAACTCAAAATTAAACAGACAAACAAACCATAGAGCACCACAAAAAAGAGGAGTTTGTACAGTAGTTAAAACAGTAACACCTAAAAAACCAAACTCAGCATTAAGAAAAGTTGCTAGGGTTAGACTATCAAATGGTTATGAAGTTACTTCATATATTCCAGGTGTAGGTCATAACTTACAAGAACATAGTGTTGTATTAATAAGAGGTGGAAGGGTAAAAGATATCCCTGGTGTTAGATACCACATTATAAGAGGTACATTAGATACAGCTGGTGTTAAAGATAGAATGCAAGCTAGATCTAAATATGGTGCAAAAAGACCAAAAAAATAAGAAATATTTTTAAGTAGTGCTAATAAATAGATATAATGATATAAATTTATTGCGCTATACGGGAAGAAAAAATCTTCCAGAGTAACTTTAGATGCCCATTAGGCATCAGTATAAATAGTGAGGAAACATAAAAATAGTAAGATGTGTGCCCTCACATTAAAAGAAAAGGAGTGAAGAATAGTGCCAAGAAGAGGATATATAGCAAAAAGAGAAGTTTTACCAGATCCAATATATAATAGTAAAGTTGT
>CAYMXX010000009.1:0-19037 GCA_964394545.1 uncultured Clostridium sp. | reverse complement strand
TTTTTGGCATAATTACTTTTTGAGTTATTGGTGTCTTTTCGCCATTTTTTTCTTCATATATAATTTCTTTATCCGTATCTGTTTGTTCAATTTTTCTTACACCTCCATTTGTATCTGTCTCTTCTGTACTATTTAAAGTATTTTTTTCATTGTACATTGCTACAACTTCACTGCTTTCTGAATATGTAATTAAAACTTGTACCTTTCCTACTCCTGCTATTTTAGATAGTATGTCCTCTAAATTTTCTTCTAAATTATATTCACTTAACTGATTATTATTACTATTTATACTATTATTTATATTATCGGCTAATTGTTTATATGATGTATTTGTTTCTTCTTTTTGTGTTTCTTCTTTATTACCGTCCCCAAATTGTATTTATTGCTATTATTGTTATTATTAATAAAATTAAAAACACTACCAAATTTTCTATACTCTTCTTATTGTTTTGCTCTTTTTGTTTTGAAATAGCTTCTTTGATTTTTTTTATATTTTCTTTTAGCATATTACCCTCCTAATTATTCATTTATATGTATTTTTTCTTTTTCTAAATAATATGTAGTATTTATATATTCTTTTAATTCATTTATTTCTTCTTGTGTTACAGTGTTTTCTTTTGTTTGCTCTGTCTCGTTTTTTTCTTGTGCATTTTTTGAAACATTTACTTCTTTAATTTGATTTATAGTATTTTCCGTTTTTTTAACATTTTCTTTTTCTACTTCTATTACTAAACTATTTAGCATTCCATATCTTTTTTCATCTTGTGTTTCTATATTTATATTTAACGAAATTACATTTAAGTTTTGCTCATTTGCCTTGTTTTTTAAATCTTCTTCTACTTTTTTTCTATAAGTATCTTCTATATATTTATTTGTATCTATTTTTAAAGTATTACTTTCTTCATATGTACTCATTTGTTTTGTTGTGTTTTCAAGTAGAGAATTTATATTGACTTTTGAAAATTTATTTATTAATGGATAAATTATTGTAAATAATATATAAATTCCTATTACTGTTTTTACATATTTCTTATTTTTCCCCTCTGGTAAAATTATTTCTACAATTGTTGCAATTATTACTGCTAAAATTATTCCTTGTGCCCATGAATTTATAAATTTTATCATGCTCTAACACCTACCTATACATCATTCCATTATTAGTTATTTTTATACACATTGCTAGTCCGATTATTAAAAGTACAGCAACAAAAAACATTATTCCTAATAATACTTTAAATGTTCCTCCCATCTGTTCTAATAAAGAAACTATTTTTTTATCTGCTATTGGTTCACATATTGCAGATGTAAAATGATATGCAGTTGTTAGTAATGTTAATTTAATAATTGGCATAGCACATATTCCTAGTATTACAAACATTCCAATTATTCCTATAGAATTTTTTATAATAGAAGTTGAACCCAATACTACATCTGCTGAATCGCTTAAGGCTTTTCCTACTACTGGTATAAATGTAGATGCTGCCGTTTTTACTCCTTTTGCTGTTAATCCATCAACATTACTTGTTAGTGTACCTTCCATAGAAAGTATGCTAACAAAAATTGTTATAATTACTCCTAGACTCCATGTAACACTTGATTTTAAAAAATTAGCAAGTTTTCCTATTTGCACCTTATCTGATAAGTTTGAAACAATCCCTAATGCCGTTGCAATAAGTGTTATAGGAAGAACCACCAGTGTTATAGTATTTCCTATAAAAACTACTGCAAATATAATTAGTGGCTGTATTAACGTAACAGATGCAATATTTCCGTGTTGCAGACATTAGTGCAAGTAGTATTGGAATCAAGCAATTTATAAATCCTGTTAAATTTGCAATAGAATCTTTTATTAAAGATATTATGCTCGAAAAATTTGCCATTATTAATGTAACTATAAGTATATATTGAATATAATATGTAATTTGTGAAACGCTCTCATTTTCTAAATTTTCTGTAAATGCTTTAAATATGCTATGTATTAGTATTACTACTATTATGCTTCCTAATAAATAAATAGTTTCAACTATTTCATCTCCAAATAATAATATTATTTGTTTAAATAAACCTTCATTGTCTATTTCTCCTTTTATTGCAGAACTTAAAAAATCATTTAAACTAACCTCTGGAAAAATCTCTTTTGTATATTTTTCTCCTTCTTTAATAAATGCAGAAATATTTAACGCGTCCATTTGAGAAGAAATAATTTCGTCTGTTGCATATGTAAATGGAGATATAAAAATATATATCAAAATAAAAAGAATTATTGTTTTTTTTATCATAATTTCTCCTTATGAAATTGTAGTTTGTCTAGCTCTTCTACGGTAATATGCTTATTACTAATTCTAATAATGCTGTTATTATTGGAATTGATATGCTTATTATTATTATTTTTCCTCCTATATCAATTTTATTGGCTATTGCACTTTCTCCTGAATCTTTGCATATGCTTACTGCAAATTCTGTAAGTATTGCTATTCCTGTTATTTTTAAAATAATTTTTAAAAATTCATTTCCTATTCCTACTTTTTGGCTTATGCTTGATAGTAAATTTATTATTGCATATAACTTGTCCATTACCATAAGTAATATAATCGCTCCTGCAATTATAGATACATAAATTGTAAATTCTGGCTTATACTGTTTTAATATTATTATAAGAATAAGTGCTACTAATCCTACACCTATTATTTTTACAATTTCCAATTATTTTCACCCTTTACAACCCAAATATTGTTCTTACAGTATTAAATAATGTGCTTATTTCTTTTATTACCATTGTTAAAACTATTACTAATCCGTGCAAGTGTTGTCATCATTGCTTGGTCTTCTCTTCCGGCTCTTACTAAAACTTGATGTAATACAGCAACTAATATTCCTATTGCTGCTATTTTAAATAATAAATCTATATCCATAGTTTTACTCCTCTTACATTAATATTATTACTATTGCCATTCCTATTAACATTCCTAGAGTTCTATACATTTTTTCACTTTTCTCACGTTGCTCTTCTGCTTTTTTTATTTGCTCTTCCAAAAAATCTGTTGTTAATTCTATTTGATTAAGTTGACCTGTTATATCTGTTTTTCCTAATAGTTTACTTAAATTTGCTAAAGCTAATCTATCTTCATCATTTATATTAAGTTCTTCCATACTTAATGCTAAATTCCACGCTTCTCCTGCTGCTAGAATTTTCATTTTTTGACTAGCTACTTCAAAGACATTTGAAATATTTGAGTTTGTACTTTGAGATATTTGTTCAAATATTTCTGGTATTGGCTCATATGTATATCTTATTTTTGTTTTGAAAATATTAAGTGCATTTTTAAATTCTTTTAGTTCATTTACCCTGTTCCTGTATTTATTTGATACTAATATTCCTATAAGTGAACAGGATAAAAATATAAATGTATATATTACAATTTTTAAACCTAACATAAACTAATCACTCCATAACCATATATTCTAAATTTTTCTTATCTAGTGTATATACTTTATCTATCTCTGCTTTTCTAATTTTGTCATTTAAAAAAATTATTCTTTCAAATACATGTAAATTTAATAATGTTTTTAAATTTGGGTTTATAGATATTTCTTCAAGACTTGCTCCATGCGCTGTAAATATTCCTTTTATTCCTGAGCATACTGCATAATTTATTGCAGAAATTTCTTCTTCTTTTCCAATTTCATCTGCTACAATTACTTTTGGTGACATTGACCTTATAAGCATTGTCATTCCTATTGATTTTGGTATGTTATCTAAAATATCTGTCCTTATTCCTACATCGTTTTGTGGTGTTCCCTTATACATTGCAGCAATTTCTCCTCTTTCATCAGCAATACCAACATTTATTCCTTTAAATTCTATTTTTTCTATTCCTGTGCTAATTTTTCTTACTAAATCTCGCAATACGGTGGTTTTCCCGTACTCCAGGTGGAGAAACTATTAAGGTGGTATATATATTGTTTTCTTCTACATTTAAAGTATATTTTAAAAGCTTATTACTACATCCTTTTATTTCTTTTGCAACCCTAAAATTTAAGCTTGATATATAATTTATATTATTAACTTTATTATTTTGTATAACACAACTTCCGTGTAATACCTATTCTATGTCCTCCCTTTACTGTAATAAAGCCTTCACATATTTGATTTTGAAAAGAATAGATTGAATTTTCGCAAACTTTTTCCATTGTTTTTAATATATCTTCTTGTAAAATGGTGTATTTGAATATTTTTTCAAACTTATTAAATTTAAGTATTAATGGTTGTCCTACTCTTAATCTAATTTCTTCAATTGCTTTTAATTTTTCTTCTGTATCTGTATTAAAATATTCAAATAACTTTTTTGAAATTTCTTCTGGAAAATAATTTAATAAATCAGAAACTAGCATATATACTCCTTGTTTTATAAACTTGTCCTTAAATATATATATGCTAGTTAAAATTTTTTAGAACTAAAAAAATTTAATTTGTACTAAATCTCCATCTTTTAATTTGTACATTTCTCTAAAATTTATATTAGATACAATTTCTATAATATTTTTATCGTAGTCGCCTTTCTTTTGTATGTTTTTTTCTGACCTTACTATATATGATTTGTGTCCTAGTACTGCACACTCTTGTACTTGAACATTGTAGTTTCCACCATATTCTTCTGCCTTTATTGTATTTGTTGGCTTTAAATTATATGGTTTATTTAATTTAATATTTAAAGTTCCTGGGTATAATTTCATATTTGTTTTTTTATAAAAAACATCTTTCATCATATTTACAAATATTTTTGCTTTACCCATACCTTTTACAATTTTTCCTTCTAACATAATTTTTACCTCTTTCCTATTATAATTAAAATAAAAAATTTGTCAATTATTTAAATTGTAATTTGTAGGGAAGATGTGAGAGGTGTGAGATGGGATGTTGGATTAAATTTGTTTGTCTAAAATTATTGCAGATGTTGTAGGGGTCGACGACTCTGTCGACCCACAACCCGTTAGGAATACCCAAAATTATAATTCAAGAAATTTTTGCGATGCATTCGGGCGGACAGGGTCGTCCGCCCCTACAGATATTTGTAATAAATTTTTCAAATACCGAAATCTCTCCTACAAATTACAATTTGTCGAATTTTTAAAAAAATGTCGTTTTTGCTTGATTTTATTAGAATAATATCTTAAAATTAACGTAAATGATATTTTGGAGGAATTAACATGAATATTAACCCTATTATAATTGGTATTGCAGGTGGAACTGGTTCTGGTAAAAGTACTCTTGCAGATAATATTAAAAAGGAATTTGCGCATAATATAACAATGATTTCTCATGATTATTATTATAAAGCTCACCCTGAGCTTCCTTTTGAGGAAAGAACAAAGTTAAATTATGACCATCCTGACTCTATTGAAACAAGTTTACTTATAGAACATTTAAAAGAATTAAAAAAAGGAAATTCTATTGAAAGACCTGAATATTCATTTATTAATCACCAAAGAGAAGACAAAACTGTAAAAGTAGAACCTAAAAAGGTAATTATTGTAGATGGTATTTTAATTTTTGAAAACAAAGAATTACGTGATTTAATGGATATTAAAATATTTGTTGATACAGATGCTGATATCCGTTTTATTAGAAGACTTTTAAGGGATGTTCAAGAAAGAGGTCGTACATTAGATTCTGTTGTTACACAATATTGTACAACTGTAAAACCTATGCATGAGCAATTTGTTGAACCTAGTAAAAAATATGCTGACATCATTGTTCCAGAAGGTGGATATAATACAGTTGCATTAAATATGATTATAGAAAAAATTAGAAGTATAATTTAACTATAAAAAGTGGCATAAAGCCACTTTTTATAGTTATTTAATCTTTATTCCATTTTGTTCCATTATTTTAAATGCCATTTCATTATATTCTTTTCTATTATGATTTGGTGCATCATATGTTTCAACCGCATTTTTATATATAATTACTTTTATATTTAAATCATATTCGTTTATATATGTTTTTAGTGGCAAAGCAAAGTTCATAACACATAAATCTGTGCAACAACCTGTAATTACAATTTCATCTAACTCTTTTTTATTTTGTTCAATATATTCCATAAATTCTTTAGTTACAAATCCACTCGTTGAATTTTTTCTAATTACTTTCATATTTTGCTCAAAAGGTTTCAATTCGTCTATAAGTTCCGCTTCTTCTGTTCCTAATATACAATGATATGGAAAGTTTTCAAACTCTTTTGATTTTTCATTATGACCTTCTTGAACACTTATTATATCATTGTTATTTTTTATATTTTCTTTTATCAAATTAATTATATTTGGTGTTATATTATTTATTTTCTTGTCTGCTAAAACACCTTTTTTTACAAATCCATTAACCATATCAATTACTAATAATAATTTTTTCATATCAATCTCCTTTTTTTTCTAAGATGTTTTAGCTATTTTATTTATTTGTTAATATAAAATTCCATGCATCCTTGCACATATCTTCTATTCCTTTTTCTGCAACCCAATTTAATTCTTCTTTAGCTTTTGATGGATCTGCATAGCATGTAGCTATATCTCCTGGTCTTCTTGGTGCTATTTTATATTTTACTTCTATATTGTTTACTTTCTCGAATGTTTTAACTAAATCTAAAACTGAATATCCATGTCCAGTTCCTAAATTATATATTTTTACTCCTGTTTCTTTTCTTATTTTATCTAGTGCTTTCAAATGTCCTTTTGCTAAGTCTACTACGTGTATATAATCCCTTACTCCTGTTCCATCTTTTGTTGGATAATCATTTCCAAACACACTTAGTATCTCTAATTTTCCACTTGCAACTCCTGTTATATATGGCATAAGATTATTTGGAATATCATTTGGGTCTTCTCCAATTAGACCACTTTTATGTGCTCCTATTGGATTAAAGTATCTAAGTAAAGCTATACTAAATTCATTATCTGCAATACTAACATCTTGTAATATTCTTTCTATAAATAATTTTGTTGTACCATATGGATTTGTTGTTCCTCCTGTTTTACAATTTTCTGTTATAGGTACGATTTCTGGATCTCCATATACTGTTGCAGACGAACTAAATACTATTTTTTTGCAGTTATATTTTTTCATTAATTTTAATAACACTAATGTTCCTGTAATATTATTGTGATAATATTCTATTGGTTTTTCTACAGATTCTCCTACTGCTTTTAAACCTGCAAAATGTATTACAGATTCTATATCATTTTCTTCAAATACCTTATTCAATTTTTCTTCATCTAATATATCAACTTCGTAAAATTTAAAACCTTTTCCTGTTATTTTTTTTATTTTATCTAAAGCTTCTGGTTTACTATTTACAAAGTTATCTACTATAACTATGTCTTCTCCTGCTTCTAATAATTCCACTACTGTATGGCTTCCAATATATCCTGCTCCACCTGTAACTAATATTGCCATATTTCATTCCTCCCTTTTTAAGTTTTATTTATTATATATTATATTGATTAATATAACAAGAATTTGTTTATCTCTGTACGTATAATTCTTTGTATATTTTATAATCTCTTAAAATTTTTCTTACATAATTGTTTGTTTCTTTAAATGGTACATTTTCTATGTTTGTTCCGTCTGGTTTTATTGTACCATTTTCTATCCATTTATTTACATTTCCAATTCCTGCATTGTACGCAATTATTGCTAATGCATAATTGTTATTATATTGCTCTACTAAATATGTAAAGTATTTTAGTCCTATTTTTATATTTATTTCAGGATTAAATAAATCTTTCTCTGTAACTTCTAAGTTCATTTTATTTGCTGTTTCTATTGCTGTTGTTTCCATTATTTGCATTAACCCTATTGCATTACTTTCTGATTTTGCTTTTTCATCGAAATTGCTTTCTGCTTTTATTATTGCATAAACCATATATTTATCTATATTATATTCTCTTGCATATTTTTCTACATATTCACTATATTTTATAGGATATAGCTTTTTCATTATAATATCATCTATTTTTATAATTTTAAATAAAATAAAGATTATAAATATAAATATTAATAATGTTATTATAAATTTTAATAATCTTTTCATTTTTTCTCCTTATCACACATGAATATAATTCATTGCAAATTTTGTTTTGGGCGTATGCAATACGCCCCTACAAAATAAATTCCAAATCTATTTTGCTTCATACCAGTTATATCCCTCTTCTACTTCTGCTAATAATGGTACATTTAATTTTATTACGTTTTCCATTTCTTCTTTTATAATTTGTTTTACTTGTTCTTTTTCGCTTTCTATTGTTTCTACTAATATTTCGTCATGCACTTGTACGATTATCTTAGATTTTAAATTATTTTCTTTTAATTTATTATATACATTTATCATTGCAATTTTCATAATATCTGCTGCTGTTCCTTGTATTGGAGTATTCATTGCAACTCTACCACCAAATTGTCTTACCATATAGTTGTTTGATTTTAATTCTGGTACATATCTTCTTCTATGGTAAAGTGTTTCTACATATCCTTTTTCTTTTGTTTCTTCTACTATACTTGTCATAAATTCTTGTATACCATTATATTTATTAAGATATTGTTCTATATATTCTTTTGCTTTTTTTCTAGATACTCCTAATTGTTCTCCTAAGCCAAATTCACTAATACCATAAACTATTCCAAAATTAACTGCTTTTGCTTTTGTTCTTTCTTCTTTTGTTACTTCCTCCAATGGTATGTTAAATACCTTTGAAGCGGCTTGTGCATGTATGTCTTCGTTATTACAAAAAGCTTCTATCATATTTTTATCTTCTGATATATGTGCTAATACTCTAAGTTCTATTTGAGAATAGTCTGCATCTACAAATATTGAACCTTGTTTTGGTTTAAATACCTTTCTTAATTTTCTTCCTAACTCCATTCTTGTAGGTATGTTTTGAAGATTTGGGTCTGTTGAGCTTATTCTTCCTGTTGTTGTAACTGTTTGATGGAATTTAGAGTGTATTCTTCCTTCATTATCTATATATGGAATAAGCCCTTCTACATAGGTAGAATTTAATTTTTGTAATTGTCTATATTCTAATATTTTTTCTATTACAGGATGTTCATATTTTATTTTTTCTAATACATCTACATCTGTTGAATATCCTGTTTTTGTTTTCTTTTTAGCTGTAAGTTTTAGTTTTTCAAAAAGGATTTCTCCTAATTGTTTTGTGGAATTTATATTAAATTCTTCCCCTGTAAGTTCATATATCTCTTGTGTTAAGATATTTATTTTTTCTTGAAGTTCTTGTCCAAATTCAACAAGTTCATTTTTATCAATATATATTCCTTCATATTGCATGCTTGCTAATACTTCTGCTAAAGGCATTTCTATTTTATTAAATAAATTTATGCTACCTGCTTCTTCCATTTTTTGTGTTAATACATTATATAGCTTATATATTGCATATGCATAAATATATGTTTTATCTTCTTTTTGTTGTTCTATGTTATCAAATAATGTAATTTGCTCTTCTTGTGTATTTTGTTCCTCTAAGATATACTCGCTTACATCAAAGTTTATATATTCATTTGCTAAATATTCTATTGTATATTTATTTATATTTGAATTTAAAATATATCCTGCAATTGCTATATCAAACATAAGATTTTTTGCTTGTATATTTTTATTCCATAGCATAATAAATTCTTCTTTTTGTTTATAGCTACATTTTAATATTTCTTTATTTTCGAATATATCTTTAAATTCTACCACATCAACTATTTCAAAACATTTATTGTTTTTTTCTGAATAGATTATAAATTTTTCTTCTGTTAAGTAATAGTACATTATTTTATTTTCTTTTATTTCTTGTTTTAATTCTTCTATTTTTTCTTTATCTAAAATTTTTTCATGCTTGATTTCAGATGGGCAGACAGAGTCGTCTGCCCCTACAATATTATTTTCTTTGTGCAAGTTGAAACGTTCTATAAATCTATTAAATTTTAGTCTTTTAAATATTTCTAATACTTCTTCTGTATTCCATTCTTCTACTTCGAATTTAGCTAAATCCTTTTCTATTGGAGCATTTATGTCTATTGTTCCAAGCGTTCTAGATAAATATGCTAAGTCTTTATTTTCTGTTAGTTTTTCCTTTAATTTTCCTTTTTGTTCTTCTATATGATTATATACTTCATCTATGCTTTTATATTGTCTAATTAAATTTAAGGCTGTTTTTTCACCTACTCCTGGCACTCCTGGAATATTGTCTGATGTATCTCCCATTAATCCTTTTACTTCTATTAAATCTAATGGTTCTAATCCATATTCCTCTTCTATTTTTTCTACAGTATAATCCTCTGTTTCTGTTTTTCCCATTTTTGTTCTTGGTATTCTTACTTTAATATTTTTATCTACTAATTGAAAGCTATCTCTATCTCCTGTTAATACTGTAACTTCTAGTTCTTCTTTTTGTCCCCATTTTGCAAGAGTTCCTAAAACATCATCTGCTTCATAGCCTTCTTTTTCTATTATACAAATATTCATTGCTTTTAAAGTTTCTTTTAGTATAGGCATTTGTTGTGCCAATTCATCTGGCATACCATGTCTATTTGCTTTGTATTTATCATACATTTTATGTCTATGCGTTGGTGCTTTTAAATCAAATGCTACTACTAAATATTCTGGTTTAATATCATCTAATTCTTTAAATAAAATACTTAAAAAGCCATATACTGCATTTGTATATGTTCCGTCTTCTGTCATAAGCATTTTACTTCCCATTATTCCATAAAAAGCTCTATTTATTATGCTGTTTCCATCTATTAATAATAATTTGTTCAAAATATATGTCCTCCTTGTTAAATATATAAAATTATTCCCATTATTATTGCCAATATCGCTGTTAAACACAATAATATTTTATCTCCAAGTATCAATTCTACTGGATCTCCATCTGATTCTTTTTCTATATTCAAACTGTATTTTAGTGCTATAATTATAACAAACGGTATAGTGTATATAATACTTGTAAATTTGTTACTCATTTCCAAACACCATAGTGCATAAAATACTATTGTTAGAGCCAAAAACATATACATATTTTCATTTAAAAAATTTTCACTATATTGTTTTAGCACTTCTCTAGTTTCTTGTTTTTTATTTGATTTAGTAAATTCATTTCTCCTTTTTCCCATTCCCATATAAAATGAAAGTGATATGATTGTTAAATATAACCAATTTGAAATTTCTATATTGTTTACTACTGCTCCGTAATACCACTCTAAGCAAAAATCCTGTAGCTAAAATTGCAATATCTAAAATTGGTATGTTTTTTAATTTTATTGAATATAACATGTTCATAATTATATATATAAATATAACAACTACTACATATGCATTATTTCTAAAAAATGTAATCATACCACAAATAAGAATCGTTGATAAAATAATTATAACTTTTATTGCCTGCTTTTTTGAAATTTCACCTGAAGCCAATGGTCTATTTTTCTTCTTTGGATGATTTCTATCTTTTTCTATATCTCTAATATCATTAATTACATAAACAATTGATGTTGCTATACAAAAAAGTATAAATACTATTAAAGTTCTAATTAAAGCCATAGTATTCGTTATTCTTTGACTAAAAATAATTGGTAAAAATATTAGTAAATTTTTTATATAATGTTTTACTCTTATTAATTTTATATATTTTTTCATAATTTTCCCTCATCTAAATCTATTAAATATAAAAACATTTCTGCTGCTGACCACGCATGTGGTACTATTAATTTTGTTTTTGTAAAATCTTCATTTATGACACTCATTCCTTTAAAATTTGCTTTTGAAGGATAATATTCTGAAGAAATTGGATAATCACTTTCTTCAAAGTCTATCTTTATTCCATTATAATGTAACTTTGCAAAAAACAAATATGGCCATCTATCTGAGTTTTCAATATTCTTACTTTGTTTCCCTTTTTCAAACCATAATAGTGATTCATAGTCATCATAAACATTTGGTATTTTCCATTTTTCATAATTTAATCCTAAACTTTTCAATCCGTAAATAAGCCATTTTGTTTGATAAATGGGATGATATGTTCCATCTGTTATTCCATTAAGATATCCCTCTTCTGTTCTTATATTTTCTGCTTCTTCTAACACTTCTTTTATTATAGTTTCATTTTTATTTTCAACAAGTGACATTAAAAACAATACTTGTCCTAAGTTATCTGCCTCTTTATATCCATTTTGCATATCATAAATATCTTTTATATTACTAATCCATTCTTCAATTTGGTTAATATTATTAGTCTTCTTTAATGCCATTGCTACTATAGCACTATCTCTATACCAACTATTTTCATAAACTAAAAAATTAGGTTTAGGACCATCTTTTGTTATATTTATCATAATTTCATTAAATAATATTTTTAATTGTTTTTTGTGTTGATAATTTTCAAAAGTTGGAATATCTATTTTTGTGCTGTCATCCAACACTCTGTTTAATGTTCCATTATTATATATATATATTCCCTCATCATTCTCATAAATAGATATTTTATTATTTTTTTCATCTTCTGCATATACTATATAATTTTCATAATCAATACTTTTTAAAGTTAAATTTTCAAGTATATCTTGCTCATCAAAATATTTGATAAGCTTGTATTTTTCTGTTGTTTTATCTTTTACAAATAAGTATTTTTCTCTCAGTCCCATACCAAAAATAAAAAATTGATCTTCCTTTATTTCTTTTTCTCTTTCATTAATATTTAAAATTAATTTATTATCTTTTATAGATAGCTCGAACCATTCACTATTTAATAAAGTTCCTGATATAGTATTGCTTAATTTATCATATGTATATGAACTATCTAAACCACTAACAATCTTCTTTCCTGTTTTTACTTGTACAATACTTCTACCTACCATATAAAATTTCTCTGTTTTTCCATTTTCATATTTAAGTTCTGCTTGTACTTCATTACTTTTTAATAATGTTGAAAAATCTTGTGTTTCTATTATATTTCTAAATTTTAATATCCATCTACTATTTATTGCCACAATTAATACTACAATAGTACATTCTAAATATAATATTACTTTTTTATTTTTTATGTATTTTTCTATATTCTCTATTCCATATGATATTAAAATAACAAATGCCCATACATATAATGGTGCATATATAATTCCATTGTTTATTCCATAGCCTACTAATATATGCAAAACAAATCCAACTAATAGCTGTACTAAACATAAATTAGGTAATATACTCTTTTTTAAACTTGAAAAGTATCCTATAATCGCAGTAATAGCCAATGTTATTAGTAGAATTAGAGAAATATTGCTTACTTTCGTTGTTTGAACTAGGAATGGATTTATATTTCTAAATTCTGGTCCTAACATTATTGGAACAACCCATTTTGTAATATTAGAAATTTTTTCTGTAAATGGCAATGTTTTATCACTCCATGTTAGTATATATTTGTATGAGTATTGTATTATAGGTATACTAACTATAGGTATAACTATTATAAATATTAAAATAAGTATTTTTATTTTTTTTGAAAACTTTTTTATATTATTTGATAAAATATGTAATAAAATTATTCCTATTGGAAGTGCTACCATAAAATTCAAACCAAGTGCTAATATTGCAAAAGCCATCCAAAGCTTATTCTTATTTATATAAAAATATATCATAAAAAGCAATGCAACTAGAGTAATTGAATATGTTTCTGGTAAAATTGATAACCATATAAATGGTAAACTAAATATAAACATGAGGCTACCTAAAAAACTAGTATTTTCCTTTATCTTCACACTTTTTAATATTTTGTATATCAATAATGCTGATATTGAATTATAAATAATTTGAACAATTAAACAAATATATGCATTCATATACATAATATTTATAGTGTTTATATGTAGCCATTTAAAAACAATATTTAATAATATTATCGGTAAAAACAATATTAAATTTGCAAATCTATATAACGGATGAATCTCATGAATAGTTGAATCATAAGTTGTTATTTCTTTTACCCCTCTGTGAACATCTGCATTAAAATATAAATTTCCTATTTCAGATTCTCCATTATATGGCAAAATATACTTAGGATTTGAAATACAACATATTAATGCTGTAACTGTTCCTACCAAAAGCGATATCACTATAATAGCTTTTTCTTTTTTATCAAGCGATATATTTAATTTTAATTTTTTTCTATTTTCATATGCAGTATTAATTAAAATTGTAAAACATATTATTTCATACGTAAATTGTCCAATTCCATATACCTGCATAGAAGGTATTTTGTAAGCTATTATAAATTCTGCTGTTAAGATTGCACCTGATATTAAAATCATTTTTATAGTTTTAGTTTTATCTTTGTTTATAAAATAATATAAAATATTTGTTGCAATAAATACAAACAAATTATTTACAAGAATCGAACTCATATAATTTCTCCTTTTAATATATACAATAATGCATTGTATTCCCTTCAAAAACAAATTGTGTTTTTCCCAGTTTATTCCAATCCTTATCCTTAAAATATTCTTCATATATTTCTTTATTAGGATTTACTTCTTTTAACAGTCTTTCTGTCCAGTAACTTATTGCTCCATTATCTCCCCATTCAACTGATAATGGTCTTATTGTTAGAGCTGAATAATTATTTATTGATTCATAATAGTATGTTGGATTTTTATCTGAATATACAGCAATATTTTCAATTTTATTTCCTGTTTGTTCTTCATATTCTGTAATATATTCATTTATTATTTTACACTCTTCTATCGTATTTTTTTCTACTTCTTTGTGAAATTTTATAAGAGTTATATAGCTAGATATAATAATTATACAGTAAATAATAATTATATAATTAATAATACTTTTTTTGTTTTCTAATATATTTGTTTTTAAATATACTAATATAAATACATTTCCTAATAGAGCACCTATTACAAAAAGCATTCTTGCTGTTCTAAATCCCGCAATTGTAAAAAGATTTATTGCAAACGCTGTTGCTAATGTTAATATAACTAATAATATTATGCAACTATTGAAATATACTCTCATTTTCTTTTCTATATAGATGTTAACTAATAAGATAGTTACTGTAAATATTAATATAAATGCATATTTAGGAAAAGTATCAATTGAATATTTTAAAATAGGAAATATTGCTTCTCTTATTAAGCCTAACATATAAATTACATTTTTTAGTCCTCCCATTCTAGTAGATTGATTTCCTAATGCATAACCACAAATTTTTATTTCTATTAAATTTAACAATACTGCTACTGCGCAAATTGCTCCACCTATTAATATTTTATTTAAAACTTTCCTATCATTTTCTACAATTGTTATAACAAATGTCATTACTATAAAAAAGCCCAAAGTTCCTTGATATGAAAATATTCCTACTAAAACTAAAAGAAATGCTTTTATTATATAATTTTTATTACCTTTAACTAAAATATCTGCCGCCATTAGATAGCACAAAATACTCAAAGACATAACAAAACATTCTGCGAATTGCATATTTTCAATAAACATAAAATTAAAAATGGTGCAAAAACATATTAATGTTAAAACTATTTTTTCAAATGTATTATTAGGTTTCTTATATCTCTCTATTATTTTTTTTAAAATTATTATAGATATACATGAAGTTGCTATAGCCAAAATTGTTAATGTAATTATATATAAGGTTATAGGCACATTTAATATCTCTGCTAATAATGATATTCCACTCATAATCACTCTTCCATCATTTAACGAATACAATATAGCATATTCTTTATAACCTCTTGCAAATATATTATACGTATCTGTTGCATAATGCATAAAAACAAAATTTTTAAACACTATTAACATTGATATAAATAATATAAAAAACAATATTACATTCTCTTTTCTTAATTTATTTTTCATTTTAATCCCTTTCAATTTTATATAATAAAGAAAAATGCAAAACTCAAAATACAAAATAATGCTACTATATATTCAGTAATTTCTTTTATTATATTATTTTTTATAAAATTATCTAAAACTAAGCAAATTGTTGTTATACCTGTAAATATAGTTGGAACTATATACCTAAAATCCATTGTACATACATATGGATATTGAATATTAAACTGATAATAACTTATAATGTTTACAATAAATGTAATTAAACTTATCTCTATAAAAAATTTATTTTTATTATTTTTTCTATGCTTTTTTATTAATATAAATGTATATATTAAAGATATAAGCACAATAATAAGATTTATAATTTTAAAAAATGTAACATATATTCCAATATTATTGTTATATGTAAATTCTCCTAATATTGAACATTTAACTATATATGCGAAAATATTATGATTACTTGGAATTACGCAATATGCTTGTCCAAATAATTCTTTAAAAGAAATACTTAAAAATCTTTGAAATATAGTATATTTTTTTACAGATAGACCTTCTGCTGGTAGTAATACTCCTCCTAGTGGTTGATTAAACAATATTAAATTTCTTATAGGATGCCATAATCCTAATGGCAATGAAATCATACCAAACAGAATAAATTTTCCAAATAAACCTAGTAATCTCTTTTTTTCAATCTTATATATTTCAATTATTTTTTTTATAAAAGTATACATTATTGGAACTGCCATTATTGCACCAGATATTTTTGTCATAACACAACATCCTGTAATTAGAGCTAAAATAATAGTATTTTTAATATTTGGTTTTTCATTCCATTTTATTAAATATAATATTATATAAAAACTTAATAAAATCATTAAAATATCATTGTTTATACTTCCTGCTAATATTATAAACGTCGGGTGAAATGCCATTACAGCCATTATAAATATTTTATAAATATTTTTAAGCTCTATTTTTTCTACTATTCTAAATGCAACTAACATAAGTAATGAAGAAAAAATTGCTGTTATAATTTGAATTCCTTCTAGACTTCTGTCTAAATTAACATTAAATACGTCATTTATTTTTAGCCAACCTGCTGAAATTGCATGAAACAAAGGTGGATGATAAAATTGAATATTATTTGTTGTAGGCAATTTTCCTGTTTCATAAATTGTATAAATATATCCTAAATGTCCTTCATCTTCTATACTGTATACATCATGTTGTCTTTCTGTAATTGGTGTATATACTATATACATTGCTCTAACTAAAAGTCCTAAAATCATTATTATTAATATTATATCTTTGTAACTAATTTTTCTTTTTTTTATTCTTGTTATAATATAGAAAATTCCTATTATTAATATTATACTTACTGCTATTATAGCTTTTATATTTTTTTCTATTAGAGGTTGTATTATATATGTACATATAAAAAATAATATTACTACTAAATAATAAATTGATATTTCTTTTTTCTTCATCTATTTCTCCTCGTGATATTCTTTTTCTGTATTTACATTCCAAATATTTTCTTTATCTTTTATATTATTTTTAATATTTTTAGTTGCTTCAAATGCTGTTACCATTGAGTGGTCCATATTGTTATATCTATGTTGACCATTTCTTCCTATACAATATAAATTATCAAATTGGTTTAAATATTTTATAAGTTCATCAATTTCTGAATATGTATCAAAATACGCTGGATATGCTTTTTTTACTTTTTCTCTATGAGAATCTAGTACGTCTTCTTTCTTTATAATATTCATTTTTTCAAGTTCTTCTGTTGCAAATTCTATAAACTCCTTATCACTCATATTCCAATATTCATCATTTTCATTGCAAAAATATTCTAGACCTATCCAAACTGTTTCTTCCGGTTTTTGTACCATATATGGTGACCAGTTATTAAATATTTGTATTCTTCCTAGTTTTACATCTGGTTCTTGAACATAAATCCAACAATCTGGAACTATGTTTCCTAATGTTTTTATATTTGTTTTGTTTTCTAAATTAAGTTTTTTTACAAGTAATCCAACTGTTATAAAATCTCTATATGGTAATCCTTTAGCAATACTTTCTACCTTTTCTGGTACTTTTTCTCCTTTAAACCCTTCTACTAAATCTTTTAGAGGCATTGAAGATATAAATATATCTCCTTCTATTTTCTCTATTCCAGTTTTTGTTTGACATTCAACTGATTTTACAAAATTTCCATCTATATTTATACTTTTTACTAAGTAATTTTTTTCTATATTTCCACCTAATTTTTCTACCTCGCTAGCTAATGTCTCCCAAAGTTGACCTGGTCCATATTTAGGATACCAGAATTCTTCTATTAGTGATGTTTCTTTTTCTTTATTATTTTTCTTAAATACTTTTGAAAACATATCTTTTATTACAGCTTTTATTGATAATCCTTTTACTCTTTGTGCTCCCCAATCTGCTGAAATTTGCTTTGGATTTCTTCCCCATAGTTTTTCTGTATATTTTTCAAAAAACATACCATATAATACTTTACCAAATCTGTTTATATAAAAGTTTTCTAATGAATCCTCTTTTTTCTTTACAAATATAGTTTTTAAGTAACTAAAACCTGCTTTCATTGTTCTTATAAATCCCATATTTACAAATGTTTCTTTTTTCATGCTTACAGGATAGTCAAAGAATTTTTTTAAATAATAAATTCTAGATACTCTATTTCTTAAAAGCATTACTCTATTTTCTTCTTCTGGATTTGGTCCATCTTTTTTTAACTTTTTTTCTCTACCAAGTTTTTTATCATCATATGCTGGTTCCCCTTGAAGTGGCATTAATTTTTCCCAAAAATCCATTACTTTTTGGTCTTTAGAAAAGAACCTATGTCCACCAATATCCATTCTGTTTCCATTGTATCTAACAGTTCTAGAAATTCCTCCAATTTCATTCGTTTCTTCTAATATTGTTACTTCATATTGTTCATTATTATCTTTTAATAATTCATATGCAGCAGTTAATCCTGCTGGCCCAGCTCCTATAATTACCACTTTCTTTTTACTCATTTATTTTTCCCTCTCTTTATCTCGTTTACTATATCACATCTTTTTATTTTTTACTACATCTTTTATAATAAAAATAATT
>CAYMXX010000008.1:0-19323 GCA_964394545.1 uncultured Clostridium sp. | reverse complement strand
ACCTTGTAGGGGCGAACTGAGTTCGCCCGTGACCCGTAAGGAATTCCCTATAAAATAGGAATATCATAATTCAAGAAATTTCTGCGATGCGTTCGGGCGGACAGGGTCGTCCGCCCCTACAACGTTTGCAATGAATTTAAGTACATAAATTTAATCACACCTCTCACATCAATCATACAAATTACAATTTATATAATTAAACAAAAACAAGGAGGAAAAAATGAAAGAAAACAAAAGACGGAATTACCCTAATAGCGTTAATAATTTCAATAATTGTAATGCTAATATTAGTAGGAGTAACAGTAACAGTATCATTAAATGGAGGACTATTTGAAAAAGCAAGAGAAGGAGCAAAAGGAACAACAGTAGCAAGAGTAAAAGAACAAATATTGGCAGATATAGCAGTAAAAATGGTAGATAAAGAAGGTAGAAATATTACAGAAAAAGAATTGCAAGAGATTGTAGACCCAAAATATGGAAATTTAAATGAGGATAAAACAGTTTTAACATTAAATACCGGAGAAGAAGTTCCACTAAGCGAAATATGGAATGATTTTGAAAGACCACAAAAGAATGAGTATGGATATTATGAAAAATGCATATATGGTAATCTATATACAAACCACCCAGAATATTTTAACGAAGACCAATTACAACAATTAGCACAATATAATCAAACTGAGGAATTTAATATTATGGTGATTCAACCTAGTGATGGTAAGACTCATAATAGTGAATGGAAAAAAAATTCAACATTTGAAGATTATACAATTATTGGTGATTCATCAAATTATGCAGTATTTGTTTTTGATGGAGATAAACTTCTTGTGGCACTGGATGACTCGGGGAATGGGTCGAGTATACTATATGGTTTTTTTCCATTAACAAAAGAAGACAATAGAGTATACTGGTTAAGTGATGCCCCTTTATTTTTCTCAGATGATGGAAAAACATGTTATTTCTTTATGGAAGGTAGCTAAACAATAAAAACAAAATTAATATAAGGTAAAATTATTATACAAAATAAAAAGCAATTTAAATAACCCGAACCTCTAATAATGTAAAAACATATAATATATAGACATACATGTGAGGGGAGGGTTTTTAATATGTTGCTTGAAGGTAAAAGGATTGGTTTTGCATTAACTGGTTCATTTTGCACGTTTAAAAAAACAATTCCTCAAATTTCAAAATTGAAAGAAGAAGGAGCAGAAATTTTACCAATAATGTCATTTAATAGTTACAATATAAATAGTAGATTTGGAGAAGCAAAAGAATTTATAAAAAAGATAGAAGAAATTACAAATAAAAAAATAATAAATACAATAGAAGAGGCAGAGCCAATAGGCGTAAAAAGGCTAACAGATATTATGGTAATTGCTCCATGCTCACGGAAATACAATTGGAAAATTGGCAAATGGAATTACAGATACCCCAGTACTTACAGCTGCAAAATCACATTTAAGAAATGAAAAACCATTAGTAATAGGAATTGCTACAAATGATGGATTATCTACGAGTTTAGAAAACATAGGAAAACTAATAAGTAGAAAAAACATATATTTTATACCATTTAGACAAGATAATCCTATAACAAAACCATATTCATTAGTATTTGAACCAAAATATATATTAGATACAATTTTAAAAGCAATAGAAGGAGAACAAATTCAACCAATTATTTTGTAAAATAAAAAAATACCCAAACTTAAAATATTCTACCTTGACAGTTTTTAATATTCAATGTAAAATAGAATAGTACAGAAAGTTAAAATATATTCTAAAAAGAAAGTAAATTTAGTTATATATATTAATCTGAACATTGAAAATTAAATAGAAAGAGGTGCATTATTTATGAATGAAGCATTAATAGCCATAATCACCTTTCTTATCTCAGCAGCTGTATGCATACCAGCAGGTATGGTTTTAAGAAAAAAAACAGCTGAATCTAAAATTAAAAGTGCAGAAAGTGAAGCAGAAAACATTATATCAAATGCAAAAAAAGAAGCAGAAAATACTAGAAAAGAAGAAATTTTAAAAGCAAAAGAGGAAATTTTAAAAGCTAGAACAGACTTAGATGAAGAGATTAAAGAAAGAAGAGGCGAAATTGGACTACAAGAAAAAAGAATAATTCAAAAAGAAGAAAATTTAGAAAGACGTGCCGACAATTTTGAAAAACGAGAAAGAGAATTGGAAAGAAAATTCCAAGCAAATGATGAAAAAGCTAAAAGATTAGAAGAATTAGAGGCAAAACAAACAGAAACATTACAAAGAATTTCTGGACTATCTAGAGATGAAGCTAAAAAAATGCTATTGGAACAATTAGACAGAAAACTTAGTGATGAAAAAGCAGCACTAATAAAAGAGTCAGAGGCAAAAGCAAAAGAGGAAGCAAATAAAAATGCAAAAGAAATTGTAGGATTTGCTATACAAAAATGTGCAGCTGACCATACATCAGAAACAACAGTATCTGTTGTTGCACTTCCTAATGATGATATGAAAGGTAGAATTATAGGAAGAGAAGGTAGAAATATAAAAACTTTAGAAACATTAACTGGAATTGATTTAATAATAGATGATACACCAGAAGCAGTAATCTTATCAGGCTTTGATCCATTAAGAAGAGAAGTTGCAAAAATTGCATTAGAAAAACTTATTGAGGATGGAAGAATTCATCCAACAAAAATAGAAGAAATGGTAGAAAAAGCTAAAGAAGAAGTTGAAGCAATTATTAAGCAAGAAGGAGAAAGAGCAGTTTTAGAAACAGGAGTTCATGGATTACATCCAGATTTAGTAAAACTAATAGGTAAATTAAAATATAGAACAAGTTATGGACAAAATGTTTTAAATCACTCAATAGAAGTTTCTAATTTGGCAAGGATAATGGCAGAAGAGCTTGGGTTAGATCCAAAAATAGCAAGAAGAGCTGGATTATTACATGATATAGGAAAAGCATTAGACCACGACATGGAAGGAACACACGTAGAAATAGGTGTAGATGTTCTTAAAAAATATAAAGAAAACGACATTATAATAAATGCAGTTCAAGCACATCATGGGGATGTTGAACCAAAAACAATTGAAGCAGTATTAATTCAAGCAGCAGATGCAATATCAGCATCTAGACCAGGAGCTAGAAGAGAAACATTAGAAACATATATTAAAAGGTTAGAAAAACTAGAAGAAATTGCCGATTCTTTTGAAGGAGTAGACAAATCTTTTGCAGTACAAGCTGGACGTGAAATAAGATTAATAGTAAAACCAGAAAAAGTTTCAGACAATCAAATGATTATAATGGCAAGAGATGTTGCAGAAAAAGTAGAATCAGAAATGGAATATCCTGGACAAATTAAAGTTAATGTAATAAGAGAAACAAGAGCAATTGATTATGCAAAATAAAAGAAAAAACCGTCGCAAAAGCGACGGTTTTTTGCTAGAAATTAAAAAAAATAACCTTGAAAATATTTTTCCTCTTCTAAAGAAGAACATACGTGTACAAGTGATATCCAAAAATCTCTTGTAGTTACATTTCTATTAATAACAAAATAGAATTCTATTCCAGCATAACCTGATACAAAAATTTCATATTCAGCAGTATAAAGGTCATGTTGAAATTCCAGACTTTCAAAATACTTGGCTAAAGCATAGTTACAAAAATCTTCATAATTTTTAACTTCTAGGTTAGACAATTTGTCAGGGATCTTAATTTTTTTAGTAGAAACACTTGTTACTAATTGCCGTAAGGTCATAATTGTGACCCCTTTCAATAAAAAGTCATTGAGGTATTACTCAATGCATGAAAATTGTATCACATACTTTACATAAAGTAAAGAAAAATTACAAATAAAATTCTAAAATACAGATTGAAAAAAGTATATATTTCAAAGTGAGTTCGACCTGTTGCATTTGAAATTTTCTCTAAATTAGAGTGTGTATCTTTCACTTGATTATGTAGTATCTTAAACGCCTTGAAGAACGGAACTTTTAAATATATACTTTTTTCAAATTATATACTAAAAAATAAAACTTAAATTCTAATAATATTGTAATTTTATAAAAAGAATAATATAATACAAAGCATATACAAAGAAAGGGTGAATGCAAATGAACATTTTAGTTTTAGGAGATATAGTAGGAGAAAATTCTGTTAAAAGAGTAAAAACAATATTGCCAAATTTAATAAAAGAAAACAATATAGATTTTGTAATAACAAATGGAGAAAACAGTGCTGAAGGTATGGGAATAACATCAAAAATATTTAAAGATTTAATGTGTGCAGGAGTCAATGTTGTAACCATGGGAAATCATACATGGGGTAAAAAAGATATATTTAATATAATAGAAAATAAAAACTTATTAAGACCAGCAAATTACCCAAAAGATGTGTTAGGAAATGGATATGGAATATATGAATGCAATAATAAAAAAATTGCTGTAATAAATTTAATTGGACGTGTAGACATGAATGTATTATCCGAAAATCCATTTATAATAGTACAAGATATTATAGATAAAATAAAGGATAATGTGGATATAATTATAGTAGATTTTCATGCAGAAGCAACAGCAGAAAAAATAGCAATGGGATATTTTTTAGATGGTAAAATAACATGTTTATATGGAACACATACACATGTTGCAACAGCAGATGAAACCATTTTAGAAAATGGTACAGCATATATAACAGATATAGGAATGTGTGGACCTCAAAAATCTGTTATAGGAATGGATGCAGATGTATCAATAAAAAGATTTGTAACAACTCTTCCAGAAAGATATAAAATAAGTGCAGATTCAAAAATAAATTGCAATGGAATAATATTAAATATAAATGACGAAACTTGTCGAGTAGAAAAAATTAGACGAATAAAAATATAATATTTGGCGAATTTAGTGTATTTTACGCGACGAAAACTTCCTTTTTTTACCAAAAATATATAGACATATTATTAAAAATGTATTATAAAATAATAGTAACAAATGAAACAAAAGATAGAGTTACAAAAAATAATTTTAGGAGGCAGAAAATGGAAGTTTTAAAAATTTCATCAAAATCAAATCCAAATTCAGTAGCAGGGGCAATTGCAGGATTAGTAAAGGAGAGTAGCAAAGCAGAAATGCAAGCAATAGGGGCAGGTGCATTAAATCAAGCAGTTAAGGCAGTAGCAATAGCAAGAGGATTTGTTGCACCATCTGGTGTAGATTTGGTATGTATACCAGCATTCGCAGAAGTAGAAGTGGAAGGAGAAAACAGAACAGGAATGAAATTAATTATTGAATCTAGAAAATAATTAATTAATAAAATATATTGGGGGGCTAATTATTAGCCTCTTTTTGTATAAAATAGAATGGAGAGCAATATGAAAACAAATATATTTAGAATAATGTTTTTTTTAATAGTAACGCTTCTTATAATTTTGGCAGTATATATAATTTACAAAGATAATAAAAATGAAAAAGTACTTGCAAATGCTAAAAAAGCAGACATAAAAATGGATAAAGAATTTAACATAGGTATATGTAATTTTGACACAATAAATCCATTACTTACACAAAATAAGGATGTGCAATATATAGACAAGCTTATATTTAATTCATTAGTAGATATAAGCAAAGACTTTAAAATAGAAAATGATTTAGCAGAAGAAATTTCTAAAATAAATGGTACAACATATATAGTTAAAATAAAAGAAAATATAGCATGGCATGATGGAGTAAGTTTTACTGCTGAAGATGTAACATTTACAATAGATGGTTTAAAAAGCAAAAACACAATATACAGTCAACATGTGGAGCAAATAATAAAAACAGAAATTATAGACGATAGCACAATAAAAATATATTTAAATGAACCAGTAAACTTTTTTGAATATATGCTTAATTTTCCAATATTAGCAAAACATGCATATAATAAAGAAACATTAGAAGCAATAACAAAAATGCCAATAGGTACAGGAGATTATAAAATAGTAGAAAATAATGAAAATGAAATAAAATTAGCAAATAATAAATTGCAAAGTAAAACAAACAATATAAATATAAAGATATATAAAGATATAAAAGAAATATATTCAAATTTCTCTAAGCAAGAAGTAGATTTAATTATAACACAAAATATATATTACGAAGATTATATTGGAACAATGGGATACAATGTAGAAGCATCAAAAGGAAGAGAATTTGACTATCTTGCAATAAATAATAAAAAAAATATATTGCAAAATAAAGAAGTAAGAAAAGCAATTTATTATGCAATAAATAAAAAAGAAATTATATACAATATTTACAATAACAAGTATATGGTAACGAATTTTCCACTAGATTATGGATGCTATTTATATCAAAATAAAGAAGATAAAGATGAATATAATTTAAATAAAACAAAAGAAATGTTAACAAATGCAGGATGGAGTTACAAAAATAATATATGGAAAAAAGGAAGTAATAAATTAGAATTTAATCTAGTGGTAAATAACGAAAACGAAAAAAGAGCACAGGTTGCAGAATTAATAAAAGAACAATTGGAAAAAATAGGAATAAAAATAAATATAATAAAAGTAAATAATAATACATTTAACAACTATTTAAAAAATAAAAATTATGATATAATTCTAACCGGAAATATTGTACCAATATATGCAGACTTAAATTCATATTTTGGTGAAAATAATTTATCAAATTATAGTAATAACGAAATAAACGAAATATTGCAAGACATAAATAATATAGAAAACAAAGAATTGTTACAAGAAAAGTACAACAGAATTTATGAAATTTATAAAGAAGAAATGCCTTTTATTAGTTTATATAATAATACAAATTTTATATTATATTCAAAACTTATAAAAGGAGATTTGTCAAACAATTGGTACAACATATTCTATAACATAAATAATTGGTACAAAATAAAAAATTAGTAAAAATAATAAAAAAATGCTTGACAAAAAAAATTTATCATATATAATAATAGCAAACAGACGTTTGAAACACAAAAAAGATAAAGCATTTGAAAAATACAATATTAGGAGGAATAATAATGAGTGAACAAAATACAGAGAAAAAGAAAGCACTAGAAATAGCATTAAGTCAAATTGAAAAACAATTTGGAAAAGGATCAGTAATGAAACTTGGAGAATACCAAGCAATGAATGTAGAAGCAATTCCAACAGGAGCATTAGGATTAGATATTGCATTAGGAATAGGTGGAGTTCCTAGAGGAAGAATAATAGAAATATTTGGACCAGAATCTTCTGGAAAAACAACACTTGCATTACATATAATAGCAGAAGCGCAAAAAATGAATGGAGAAGCAGCATTTATAGATGCAGAACATGCGTTAGACCCAGTATATGCAAAACATTTAGGAGTAGATATAGATAACTTAATAGTTTCACAACCAGATACAGGTGAACAAGCACTAGAAATTACAGAAAGCTTAGTAAGAAGTGGAGCATTAGATGTAATTGTAGTTGACTCTGTTGCTGCATTAGTACCAAAAGCAGAAATAGATGGTGACATGGGAGATTCACACATGGGCTTACAAGCAAGACTTATGTCACAAGCATTAAGAAAATTAGCAGGAGCTATAAACAAAAGCAAAACAGTTATAATATTTATAAACCAATTAAGAGAAAAAATAGGAGTAATGTTTGGAAATCCAGAAACAACAACAGGAGGAAGAGCATTAAAATTCTATGCTTCTGTAAGATTGGATATTAGAAAAATAGAAAATATAAAACAAGATGGAGAAATAGTAGGAAACCGTGCAAGAGTAAAAGTAGTAAAAAATAAAGTTGCACCACCATTTAGAGAAGCTGAATTTGATATAGTATATGGAAAAGGTATATCAAAAGAAGGTAATATTTTGGATATGGCTGTAAACTTGGATATAATAGAAAAAAGTGGATCATGGTTTAGCTATAATGGAGAAAAAATAGGACAAGGAAGAGAAAATGTAAAACAATATCTACATGATAATCCAAAATTAATGGAAGAAGTAGAGAAAAAGGTTAGAGAGAATTTCGAAGAAGCATTTGAAAAAAGCTTAGGGGATAATGAACCAGAAGAAGACGAAATAGATGAATAATAGTCAGGAGAAAACATATGGACTACGTAGAAGAGTTTGACAAATTAAAAACAAAAGTATTAAAATATATATTATTTAAAAAAAGAACAGAACAAGAAGTAAGACAAAAATTTAGAGAAGATTCTGGTGAAATGCTAGATGATGTTATAGAAGAGTTAAAAGAACTAGACTACATAAATGACGAGAATTATATACAAAGAGCAGTAAACGAATTTAAAAATCTAAAAAATATGTCAATAAAAGAAATTCAATATAAACTAATGACAAAAGGCTTAAAAAAAGATATAATAGATAATTATATATGCAATAATAAAGAAGAACTATTAGAATATGAAATAAAATCAGCAAAAAACATATTTACAAAAAAACAAAATAGTTTAGAACAAGAAGATATAATAGCATATTTAAATAAAAAAGGCTATTTGTCAGAAACAATAAAAATTGCATTAGAAGACTAATATTTAAGGGAGAAAAAAGTGAACAACATTTTAACATTAGAAACAAATAAATATGCAATAAAATTGGATAATTTTGAAGGACCATTAGATTTATTGTGTCATTTAGTAGATAAAAACAAAATGGATATAAATCAAATAAAAATATCAGAAATTACAGACCAATATATAGAATATATAAATAAAATGCAAGAATTAAATTTGGATGTAACAAGCGAATTTATATTAATGGCTTCAACTCTGCTATTTATAAAATCAAAAAGTCTTTTACCAAAACAAGTAGAAGACGAAGCAGAACTTACAGAAGAAGAACTAGTACATAGAATAATAGAATATAAAAAATACAAAGAAATTTCTAAAAAACTAAAAGAATTTTATCAAATATATTCTAAAAGGTTTTATAAAGTTCCAGATAAAGTAGAATTACCAGCAAGAAAATTAGAAGAGAACTATTCAAAAGATTTAATAGAACAAAGCTACAAAAAGCTATTGGAAAAAAATAAAGCTAAGATAAATAAAAATGCTATAAATATAGAAAAAATAGCAATAACAGAAACAGTTACAGTAACAAGCAAAGTAAAAGATATATTTAAAGAACTAATAAAAAAACCAAGATTTATTTTTAGTAAATTATGTAGTGCAAAAAAATATACAAGATTAGAAACAGTAACAGCATTTTCTGGAATATTGGAATTAACAAGAAGAAATAAAATAAAAGCACAGCAAGAAAAAAACTTTGGAGACATAATAGTGGAAAAAGCAGGCAAATAGCTTGCTTTTTTATGTTAAGTATGATAATATCGTAATGCTCTAATTTATTGCCCCAATAATCCATCTTATTAATAAGGAGTGAAATAGATGCTTAAATTACGAAGGACATGGCAAGAAGACAAAAAGAAATTCACCCAAATAAAATATGTTGAACGGGATTTTTATGGCCCGTGGGTTGACTTGTTAGTTGAACAAAAGGAAGAAATACTTCCTATTGTTGAAGTAGAACCAGGGTCATACGGATTCGAAAATGCTTCTGTAGCAGAAGGCATTAATACAACAATGGTCAAAGCTGCAAAAGAGATTTACGACCAGTATGGCGAGTTCTTGCTTGTAACTAAATTCGGTATCATACCGATAATATCAAGAAATACTGAAAAAGCTATTGCAGAGTTCCAGAAGAGGATAACACTATTTTAGGTTAATATGTGGGGCAACAGGATAGAGTTCTATCCGAGAGAGTTAGGCTTAAATGCTTGCTCTCTCATTTTTTATTGTATATTAAACCAAAATATGGAAATAATAAAATATAAAGGAGCAAAGAAATGTATGTATTTTGGTTTATATTATCATTACTATTTATAATAGCATTAATTTTTACAATGCTATTATTATCAACAATAAAATTAGAAATAAAAGATTTTATATATGATTCAACAAAACCTAAAAGCAAAAAAATATCACAGTATAAAATTATTATAAGATTAAAGCTATTTAATAAATTAACTTGGCTAAAAATTAAAATAACTAAAGAACAAATTACCAAAGCAATTAGTAATAAATTAGTAAAAAAAATAATACTTAAGCATATGGAAAATTTTAAAGAAAACAAAAATATTGAAGTAAAAAAATTAAAAGTTTTAAAAAAATTAAATATAAATACCGATAAATTAAAATTATATATAAAAATAGATACTCCAAGTACTACTGCTACAACTACTATCACTACTTTAATAGCTACAGTTGTATCTATATTTTTAGCTAAAACAGCTAGTACAAACAATATGAATAATTACAAATATAAAATACAGCCAACATTTTACATGCAAAATCTTTTGAAAATATGTATAGATTGTATAATTAGCCTAAAAATGGTACATATTATAAACATAATATATATTTTAAAAAAGAAAAGGAGTGTAAATAAGTATGACAAAAGAACATCCAATAGAAGGGCTTATGCTTACAGCAATGAGTAGCATACAAGATATGGTAGATGTAAATACAATAATAGGGGAACCAATTGAAACTAGTAATAATATAGTGATAATACCAATTTCAAAAGTTAGTTTTGGGTTTGCAGCAGGTGGAAGTGAATTTAATGAAGAAACAATAGACGAATATATAAAAAAAGAAAAAGAAGAGCAAGTACAATATAAATTGCCATTTGGTGGAGGTTCAGGAGCAGGAGTAAGTATAAATCCAGTAGCATTTTTAGTAATTCAAGAAAGAAGCGTAAAACTATTACCAGTAAATCATTCATCTGCAATAGATAGATTACTAGATTATGTTCCAGATTTGTTTGAAAAAGCTAATGAAATGATGAAAAAAACAGCTAACCTAAAAAAAGAGATAGAAAAAGATGTAATAGAAAAAACAAATAAAGAGATAAAAAAGCAAGAAAAGGTTAAAAAAGATAAAAAAGAACCAAAAGAAGAAACAATTTATGAGTTTGAATATGACGAAACAAATGATGAAACTAAAGAAATAAATGAGGAAGACGACTAATGAAAAAGCTTACTATAATTGTAATTTTATTAGCATTTTGTCTAACTGGATGCAAAAACGATAAAGAAGAAAATAATAATTATGTAGCGTATAAAACAAGTTATACAGAGTTAGAAAGTGAGCATAGCAATATAAGTATAGAAGAAAAAATACCAATAGAAACAGAGCTTGCAACTTTTTCTACAAGCATTATATACAAAGATGAAAACAGGGAACACAACATGGCACTTACATGTTCTAAACTGAACGGAACAATTGTAAAACAAGGAGAAACATTTTCGTTTTGTAATACCATAGGAAAAGCCACACCAGAAGCAGGATATAAAGAAGCAGAAATATTTGATAAAGAAGGAAATATAAAACAGGGATATGGTGGAGGAAATTGCCAAGTAAGTAGTACATTATACAATGTGGTTTTACAAATCCCAAATTTAAAAGTACTAGAAAGACATGAACATAGCAGAAAAGTAAGCTATGTAGAAAGTGGAAAAGATGCAGCAATTGCTTATGGTAGTATAGATTTTAAATTTGAAAATCAAAATGATTATGATATAAAAATTTATAGTGAGTCAACAGAAAATTCTATTAATGTAAGAATTGTAAAAATAGAAAATGTATAAATAATTTACCTTCTAAATTTTGTAATTAATGAATAGTATTAATTAACAAGATTTAGGAGGTAAAATTTTTATGAAATTAAAAAAATATATATGTATTACAATATTAATCGCAATGTTTGCATTAATAATTTCAACAATATCAAATGCAACAGATTTCGATAGTATATATGTATGGTCAAATAATACACAAAGCACTGTTGCCACATCTGTATTGCCAGAAAGTGAAAATACAGGTAATTTTTTAAACTTAACATGTGGGAGTGCAATATTAATTGAGCAAAATACAGGTACAGTTTTGTATGAACATAATATGCATGAACAATTAAGACCAGCTAGTGTTACAAAGGTAATGACTATTCTTTTGATTATGGAGGCATTAGACAATCGGAACAATATCGTTAGAAGATAATGTTCCTTGTTCAGAAAATGCAAGTAAAATGGGAGGTTCACAAATATGGCTTGATACAACCGAAACACTTACAGTGCATGAGATGTTAAAAGCAATTTGCGTAGTTTCTGCAAATGATGCTTCAGTAGCAATGGCAGAATATATTGCAGGTTCACAAGAAATGTTTGTAGAACAAATGAACAAAAGAGCAAAAGAATTAGGAATGAATGATACAACATTTAAAAACTGCCATGGAATAGACGAAGATGGGCATGTAACTTCAAGCTATGATATAGCACTCATGTCAAGAGAACTAATAACTAAACATCCAAAAATAATGGAATATACAACAATTTGGATGGATAACTTAAGAGATGGAAAGTCAGAACTTGTAAATACAAATAAATTAATTAGAAATTATTCAGGATGTACAGGGTTAAAAACAGGTTCTACATCTCTTGCATTATTTAACTTATCTGCAACAGCAACAAGAGATAATTTATCATTAATAGCAGTTATTATGAAAGGCGAAACAAGTAAAATTAGATTTGCAGAAGCACAAAAATTATTAGACTATGGATTTTCAAATTATGAATATGTACTATGTGGCAATAAAGGCGATACAGTAAAGAGTGTAGAAGTAAATAAAGGACTTATACAAACTATAGAATTAGTTTTAGAAAATAATTGTGGAGCATTAATAAAAAAAGGTCAAAGCAAAAACATAACAACAGATACAACTATAAACAATAATATATCAGCACCAATAAAACAAGGAGAAAAATTACGGCGAAGTAAAATATTATATAGACCAAAATTTAATAGCAACTAGCAATTTAATAGCAAATAAAGAAGTAAAAAAACTAACATTTCCCAACATGCTAGCGCATGTTGTAGGTAAGTGGGTAAATGTATTAAGATAGAAGTATAAGTATTGACAAAACTGAAAAATATAGTATAATAAATATGTAAATTTGTTTTAGGAGAAAATTATGTTAGCAAAAACATGGAAAAAAATAGGATTAATAATTTTAATAGTTGCATGTTTATGGAATATAGTTGGAAAACTAGTTCATAGAATTTCTTTTGACAATGCAATAAATGCTGCAAAAGCACAAATGCAAAGTGTAAAAACTCATGTACAAGCAAAATAAAATTAATTAAAACATTGCCAAATAAAAAAATATATGTTAAAATATTAAAGTCGCTTTAAAAATAAAAAATAATTCATAATAGAAATATATTGTAAATTAAGGAAGAGGTGAATGCAAAATGAAAAAAGATATACAACCACAATTTGAAAAAACAACAGTTACATGTGCATGTGGAAATGTATTAGAAGTAGGTTCTACAAAAAAAGATTTAAAAGTAGATGTATGTTCTAAATGCCATCCTTACTGGACAGGTAATTTAAGAAAAGATACAACAGGTGGAAGAGCAGATAAATTTAAAAAGAAATATGGAATTGCATAATTTAGCAACAAAATAAGCACTCTTAAAAAGGGTGCTTTTACAATATTAGGTGAATAAAATGGATAGTAAAGATTATAAGATGATAAGGTTTTTCCGTCAATTAGAAAAAGAGATAGAAGCTGGAAAAGTAAAAAACTTAGGAATAATAACAGATAAAGACGGAACAATTATAATTAATGAAGAATTAAGAGAAATATTAAAAGAAATTAGAACAAAATCAGCCCAAGCCAATATACATATTATTGCAAATACAGGAAGAACAGTTGCAGACATGATAGATTGCTTAAAAAGAGAAAAAATTCCATTACAATATTTTGATTACATAGTTGGAGATAATGGTGCCACATGTTTTGATGTAAGAGAAAAACAAGAATTATTTAAAAAAAATATGGATGTAGATAATGTAAATAGAGTAATAGAAGAATTTTTAGAAATGGGAGGAAAAATCTCTAATATTCGTATAACAGATGGAAATCATATATATGCTTATGATACAGAAGAGAATAGGGAATATTATAAAAAGAGTAAAAGGGTAATTTATAAAGAAAGCTTCGATGATTTGGAAAATATAGACATAACAAAACTTACATTAACGGGGCAAAATGGACTAATATTAAGAATAAAAAGATTTATTGAAAACAATATAAAAGGTGGAAAAACACATTATGGGCAAACAACATTTCCTAAAAAACAAGCTAATAATTATAGGCTAGATTTTACACGGAAGCCATACAAAAGGGAGTGCTGCAAAATTTATAAAACAACGATTAGGATTAGATACTTGCATATATTTAGGAAATGATTTAAATGATGTTCCTATGTTTACAGAAGGAATACAAGATGATGATTTTATAGTGTTAGTTACTAGTAGTGAGCAAAATACAATAGATACTGCAAAGAAATACTTACAAATAGAATCTGAAGAAAGAGGAAAAAATTGGGATGCAGTAAGATTTTTAGAATTAGACGAAAAAGATGCAAATAAATTTCTTTTAAAATTTTATAGGATATTAAGAAATATGGAAAGAAAAAACAATCAAGAGCAACAGCAGACTACTAATTATGCAACAATGAAACAAAACACCAATAGAGAAAATATGCAAAAAATAAAAAACGCAAGAAAAGCATCAGATGAAAGAACAAAATAAACTGTTAGAAGATTTTTGTATTTTAATCTTCTAGCAGTTTTTTACGCATTTTTTGTTGAAAAATATATAATTTTATAATAAAATATAAGGGTTAATTGGAGGAATTTTAATGAATACAGAGATAATAGAAAAACAAAAAGAATATATGAAAAAAGTAAAAGAAATAAATAAAAATAAAACATATTATATTTTAACAATGGGATGTCAGCTTAATGAAAATGACTCTGAAAAATTAATTGGAATAATGGAAGAAATGGGATATACAAAATCTGACAACATACAAAATGCAGATTTATATGTCATAAATACATGTTGCGTTAGAGAAAATGCAGAAGAAAAATTATTTGGAAAACTACGGAGAGTTAAAGAAAATAAAAGAAAATAAAGAAATAATAATTGCAATAGGTGGATGCATGATGCAAGAAGAACATATTACAGAAAAAATTAAAAAAAGTTATCCATTTGTAGACATAGTATTTGGTACACATACACTACATAAATTTCCAGAAGATTTATATATTGCAATAACAAAAAATAAAAAAGTAAAAGACGTAATAGACATAGAAGGAGAAATCTATGAAGGGCTACCAGTAAAAAGAAGTAGTAATAAGCAAGCCTCTGTTATAATAATGTATGGATGCAATAATTTTTGTAGTTATTGTATAGTTCCTTATGTAAGAGGTAGAGAAAGAAGCAGAAAACCAGAAGACATTTTAAACGAAATAAAAGAACTTGCAAAAGAAAGTTATAGAGAAATAACTTTACTTGGGCAAAATGTAAATTCTTATAAAGGTGGAGAAAACTACAATTTTGCAAATTTATTAGAAGATGTAGATAAAATAGAAGGAATAGAAGTAATAAGATTTGTTTCACCACATCCAAAAGATTTTACAGATGATGTAATAGATGTAATAAGTAAAAGCAAAAAAATATCAAGGCTAATTCATGTGCCACTTCAAGCAGGAAGCACAAAAGTGTTAAAGGAGATGAATAGAAAATATACAAAAGAACAATACTTAGATTTAATAGAAAGAATAAAAAATAAAATTCCTGATGTTGTATTTTCAACAGATATAATAGTAGGTTTCCCAGGAGAAACAGAAGAAGATTTTGAGGATACAATAGATGTTGTAAAACAAGTTAATTTTGAACAGATTTATATGTTTATATATTCTAGAAGAGTAGGAACTAGAGCAGATAAAATGGAAAATCAAATACCAGAAGAAGTAAAACATAAAAGATTTGATAAATTAAAACAAGTATTTGAAGAAAGAGTTGAAAAAAATAACAAAAAATATATAGGAACAACACAAAAAATATTAGTAGAAGGATATAGTAAAAATAACAAAGATATGCTTACAGGTAGAACAGATACAAACAAAGTAGTTATATTTGAAGGAAATGAAGAACTAATAGGAAAAATAATAAATATTAAAATAATATCAGAACATAAATGGTATTTAAAGGGAGAGGTATAATATGGCAGAGTTTTCTCCAATGATGAGGCATTATTTAGAAATAAAAGAACAGTATAATGATTGTATAGTATTTTATAGATTAGGTGACTTTTATGAAATGTTTTTTGATGATGCAAAAACAGCATCAAGAGAACTAGAAATAACCTTAACAGGTAGAGACTGTGGACAAGAAGAACGTGCACCAATGTGTGGAGTACCATTTCATGCAGCAGAAAGCTATATTGCAAGACTAATAGAAAAAGGATATAAAGTAGCAATATGTGAGCAATTAGAAGATCCAAAAACAGCAAAGGGTATTGTTAAAAGAGATGTAATAAGAGTAGTGACACCAGGAACAGTAATAGAAGCGAATATGCTAGATGAAAAGAAAAATAATTATATAATGTCAATATATAAAAAAGGAATATATTTTGGAATAGCAGTTTGTGATGTTACAACAGGAACATTTTTATCTACCAAAATAGAAGAAACAAATAATTTTGCAATGCTTTTGGACGAAATATCAAAATATAATCCAGCAGAAGTAATAGTAAATAAAATGCTATTTAATTGCAAAGAAGAAATAGACGAAATTAAATTAAGATTTAAAGCATATATAAATTGTTATGATGAAGATTTATTTACAAAAAGTTCACCAGAATTTTTAGAACAATATTCTTTTGTAGATGATAATGATAAAAAAGTAGAAGAACCAGAGAAAAGTGAATTACAAATACCAGCAATTGTTGGATTGTTAAACTATTTAAATCAAACTCAAAAAATAAAATTAGAACATATAAATATAATAAAAATGTATTCAACACAAAAATATATGTCATTAAATTATTCATCAAGAAGAAATTTAGAGTTAACAGAAAAAATGAATAATCAAGGAAAAAAGGGAACTTTACTTTGGGTATTAGATAAAACATATACATCAATGGGTGGAAGACTTTTAAGGAAATGGATAAATGAACCTCTTTTAGATAGCAAAGAAATAAATAAAAGATTAAATGCAGTAGAAGAATTAAAAAATGAAGTTATTTTTAGAGGAGATATTATAGATTCGCTAAAAAGAATTTATGATATAGAAAGATTAGTTGGAAAAATAGCATATGGAAATAGCAATGCAAGAGATATGATATCATTAAAAAATTCACTAAAACAATTGCCATATTTAAAAAATATACTTGCAACAAGTAAATCAGAATTATTACAAAATTTATACTTAAGTTTAGATGAATTAAACGATATTCATGACTTAATAGAAAAATCAATTGTAGAAGATCCACCAATTACAATTACAGAAGGTGGAATAATTAAACTTGGTTATAATAGTGAAGTAGATGAATTAAAAAATGCAACAACACAAGGAAAAAATTGGTTGATAGAGCTAGAAGTAAAAGAAAAAGAAGAAACAGGCATAAAGAATTTAAAAGTAGGATTTAATAAAGTTTTTGGATATTTCTTCGAAGTTACAAAATCATATTTAAATTTAGTACCAGATAGATATATTAGAAAACAAACACTTGCAAATTGCGAAAGATACATAACAGAAGAATTAAACGAATTGGAAAGTAAAATTTTAGGAGCAGAAGAAAAAGTTGTTGATTTAGAATATAAAATATTTATAGAAATAAGAAACAAAATAGCTGTAAATATAGAAAGGTTACAAAAGGCTTCAAGTATTATTTCAATATTAGATGTACTTACGTCATTTGCAATAGTTGCAGAAGATTATAATTATCAAAAGCCAATAATAGATGAAGGTGGAGTAATAGATATAAAAGGTGGAAGACATCCAGTAATAGAAAAAATGCTACCATCCGGAGAATTTATAGATAATGATACATATTTAGATCAAGAAAATGAACAAATGAGTATAATAACAGGACCTAATATGGCTGGTAAATCTACATATATGAGACAAGTTGCGTTAATTGTATTAATGGCGCAAATTGGAAGTTTTGTACCAGTAGAAACAGCAAGAATAGGAGTAGTAGACAAAATATTTACAAGAGTCGGTGCATCAGATGATTTAAGCATGGGACAAAGTACATTTATGGTAGAAATGATGGAAGTTGCAGAAATATTAAGAGAAGCAACTAAAAAAAGTCTAGTAATATTAGATGAAATAGGAAGAGGAACATCTACATATGATGGCCTTTCAATAGCATGGGCAGTCGTAGAATATATAGCAGATAAAGAAAAATGTGGAGCAAAAACACTATTTGCAACACATTATCATGAATTAACAGAATTGGAAAATCAAATACAAGGAGTAAAAAACTACTCAATAGCAGTTAAAGAAAAAGGCGAAGATGTTATATTCTTAAGAAAAATTGTAGAGGGTGGAACAGACGAAAGCTATGGAGTGCATGTAGCAAAACTTGCAGGAGTTCCAAAAGATGTTACAAAGAGAGCAAATGAAATATTAAGAAGTTTAGAAAGAAAAAGTATATTAGGTAAGAAAAATTTAGAAAAAGAAAATAAAAAAGTAGCAACAGGACAATTAGATATGTATAATTACAAACTAGCAGAATTAGCTCATGAAATAGATAAAATAAATTTAAATGAGTTAACTCCAATAGATGCACTAAATATATTAGTAAAAATGAAAGAAAAAATAAATTAATACATAAAAACAATGACATTTATCAAAAAATGTCATTGTTTTTTCACAAATATTAATCTAATTATAACACTAAATTAAATAAAAAACAAACTATAAAATTTAGAGAATAAGTGCAAAAAAAAGAGTATAACAAAGGTAAAAATATAAAAATAAAAATGCAATATAAATTTTTTAAAAAAAGTATCATTGCATAAAAAAATAACATATGATAATATAAATACAACCTAAAAGAAAACAATAAAAAACAAGTTAATAATTTTCCCTGCGTAGTGCGTAAGGACTGAATTTTTAGAACCAACAGATAAGGAAAGGGAGCTTGGAACTCTAAATATGGCGTGCATGCTTACACTTTATTTAGTAGTAAGAAGCCCATAAGTATTTGGGAGAGCACCCACCTGTGTAAGAGCAGGTCCTTAAAAATTCTTATACCAACGGCTAAGGCGGGGCTTTTTTTTTATATATATTTATGATAAAATATATCATATTTAAGAAATGAGAGATATATATGAATATTAAACAAGCATTAGAAAATGCAATAAAAATATTAAAAGAAAATAATATA
>CAYMXX010000007.1:0-20217 GCA_964394545.1 uncultured Clostridium sp. | reverse complement strand
TCCGCCCAAACGCATCGCAGAAATTCCTTAAATTATAATTTTGGGTATTTCTAACGGGTGGGTCGACAGAGTCGTCGACCCCTACAACATCTGCAATAATTTTAGGCAAACAAATTCAATCCCATCTCCCACATCACACATCACACCTCTATCCTACAAATTACAATTTGTCTTTATTTTTCTCCTCTTTTATTTCTACTATTTTATTTGATATTTCTTTTGCAAATTGTATATCGTGAGTTACTATTATTATTGTTTTGCCTGTTTTTGCAAGTTCTTTTATTATTTTAAAAATTTGCTCTACTAGTTTTGGATCTAATGCACTTGTTGGTTCGTCAAAACATATTATTTTTGGGTTTGTAGCTATTGCTCTTGCTATTGCTACTCTTTGTTTTTCTCCTCCTGATAGTTCAAATGGATATGCGTTTTGTTTGCTTAATAAATCCATTTTTTTAAGTAATTCTTTTGCTTTTATTACTGCTTCTTTTTTATCTATTTTTAATACTTCTGTTAGTGGTAAAGTTATATTTTTTATTACTGAATATTGAGGAAATAAATTGTAGTCTTGAAATACTAAGCCAATTTCTAAATTTGCTTCTTTTGATATTTTGTCTTTTTTTCTTTTTAGGCTTTTGTTGTTTATTAAAATTTCTCCACTATCAATTTTTTCTAGTCCATTAATACATCTTAATAGTGTAGATTTTCCAACTCCAGATGGTCCTATTATTGAGATTATTTCTCCTTCTTCTGCATTTAATGAAAAGTTATTTAATACTTTGTTTTTGTTAAAAGTTTTACTTATATTTTTTACTTCTAATACTTTCATAATACTTACCTATAATATTCTAATTTCCTTTCTGCATAATTAAAAATATATGTTAAAATTATGCTTATTAATAAATAAATCAATCCTGCAATTAGTAGTGGAATTATAGAGAATTTATAATTTGCTTGTTTTTGAGCAAATGCAAATAACTCTGTTACTCCAATTACTTGTGCCAGTGATGTATCTCTTACTAATGTTATTACTTCATTGGAAATTGATGGAAGTATTCTTTTTATTGCTTGAGGAAATATTATAATAAAAAATGTTTTTACTTTAGTAAAGCCAAGAGTAAAAGCTACTTCCCATTGTCCTTTTGGAATGCTTTCTATTCCACCTCTAAAAATCTCTCCAAAATATGCCGAATAATTTAATGTAAATGCAATAATCACTGCTATAAATCTATTGTACGATATTTTAAATAAATAGTATGGTGCAAAATATATGCAAATTATTTGTAATAGCAATGGTGTTCCTCTCATAAGCAAAATGTATAGTTTTGTTATTTTAGAAATTATTTTATTTTTTGAAATACTTAAAACTGAAACAATTATTCCTAAAGGTATTGCAAATACTAATGTTATAGCAAATATTTCTAATGATACTTGCATTCCTTCTAATAATATTTTTAGTAGTTTTACTAAATAATTAAAATCCATATTTATTCCCCTTTAATTGTTGTAATATCTTTTCCAAACCATTTTTTAGATATGTTTTCTAATGTTCCATCTTTTTGTATTTCTTTTAGAATTTCGTTTATTTTACTGCATAATTCGTTATCTTGTTTTCTAAATCCTATTGCATATTGTTCTTCTGCTAGTGCTTCTTCTATTGCTTTATAGTTTTTATTGTTTGTTGTTATATAATAATCTGCCAATATTTCGTCTACAAATACTGCATCTATTTGATTTGTTTCTAAATCCATAAAAGCTGTAATATTATCTGCATATGCAACTGTTTGATTTAATGTTTTATAAATTTCTGATTCTTCTAAAATTTGTTCTGCACTTGAACCTGATTGAACTCCAATTTTTTTGTCCTTCAAATCTTCTAAAGTTTGTAATTTGCTATCTTGCTTTGTAATAAATACCATCCTGTTTTTCATGTATGAATCTGACAACATCATTGCATCTTCTCTTTCTTTTGTTATTGACATGCCATTCCAAATGCAGTCTATATTGTAAGAATTTAGCTCTTGCTCCTTTGCATTCCAAGATATTGGTTGTATTATTAATTCTACATTTAATCTTTTGCAAACTTCTTTTGCTAGGTCTATATCGAATCCAACAATTTCGTTATTTTCGTTTCTAAATCCCATTGGTGGAAAGCTATCATCTAAACCTAATATAAATGTTCCTTTGCTTGTTATTTTTTCTAATGAATTTTGTGTTGTATTAGTTTTGTTCATTTTAATTGCTGTAAATGCTCCAAGTATTGCAATTATAATAATTGCTGTAATAAAAATAAATTTCTTTTTCATAAAATTTCCTCCTTTTACTTTTAGAGAGTTTTGCTTTTAAGCTGGCCAGCTTATTTTAAATGCAAAAAAACCTTATGGCACTTCTACCATAAGGTTTAAATCTTAGGCACAAGCACCAAAAGCCTGTGCCATATATATGACACAAGCTAATTTTTATGATGCTCGTTTCTAAATATTATTTTTGTTTCCATAATATACCTCTCTGATTAAAATATATGATAACATATATTTTTTTGTTCTGTCAATAGTAAATAGAAATTTGTTTTACATAATTTTTTATTTGATAATTCCAGTAATGAATTCACTCTTATACAAGTGAATCCATTTTTTGAGTTACATCCTTTCTGGTTCTTCTATTGCCATTGTATCAAGTAACTTTTTATTTATCTTTCCAACCATATTTGATAATTGTGCCCAAGATCTTTGCTTTTCTTTATCTTTTTCTCCAATTATCTTATTGCTATTGTAAAAATTATTGTATGCAGAATTCAAATCATACAAATAATCAGCAATTTCTGTCAATGATTTATTTTCAAAAGCCAAATTTACTATGTCTGGTAATCTTGATATTGTAAGCATTAACATTCTTTCATCTTGTTTTGTTGGTGCAGTTATATTACCAGGTTCGATACCTTCTTCAAGAGCCTTTTTTAATAAAGAGTTAATTCTTACTGCTGAATATAATATATATGGACCTGTTTTCCCTTGTGTTTCTGTAAATTTATCTATATCAAACACATAATCTGTTGTTCTATTTGAAAGAGCATCTGCATATTTAATTGTTGCATCTGCAATTTGATATGACGCCTTTTCTTTTTCTTCTTCTGAAAGACTAGAAGCCTCATTTTCATCTAATTTTTCTCTTGCTGATTTTTGAACTAACTCTAATAAGTCTGAAAGTTTCATAACTCCACCATCACGTGTTTTAAATGGTTTTCCATCTTTTCCATTCATTGTTCCAAAACCAATAAAACGTAATTTTAAATCTTCTGGTGCAATTCCAGATTTATATGCTGCTCTAAATACTTGTTTAAAATGCATATCCTGTCTACCATCAACAACATACCATATTTCATCAGGATTGAATTCTTTTACTCTTTCATAAATTGTAGCCATTTCTGTTGTTTGATATCCTACTGAATCACTTTTTGTTTTTAAAATTACTGGTGGCACAGGACTTGTATCACTATCTTCTGCGACATCCATTACAACAGCTCCATCACTATCCCTTAATAAGTTTTTATTTTTTAAAAATCCCATCATTTCTGGAATAGATTTATGGCAAGAACTTTCACCTCTCCATAATTCAAAAGATACACCTAATTTGTCATAATTTTTTTTCAAGTCTTTAACGGATTCTTCTACCATCTTTTGCCATAATGCATAATATCCTCTATGTCCTGGTTTATCTTCATTTTGTAAAATAGATGTTGCCTCTCTTGCTTCTTGCATTCTTTCTTCGCTATCTTTAGCTTCTTTACTTGCTGTTGGATATATTTCATCAAGTTCAGCTAATGTTACTGGACTTTCTTCTGGGTATTCTCCTGTATAATTTTCATCAAAATAAACTAAATCAGGTTTTCTTCTTTTTAATTCAGAAATAATAATTCCCATTTGTCTTCCCCAGTCGCCTAAATGAACATCTCCTATAACTTCATGTCCCAATTCTCTTGCTAATCTTTTTAATCCTTCTCCAATAATTGCTGAACGCAAATGACCAACATGTAATGGCTTTGCTACATTTGCCCCTCCATAATCTATCATTATTTTTTTTGGATTTTCAGCTCTTATTCCCATTTTTGGATCAATAGACATTTCTTGAATATAATTAGCTAAAAAAGTATCACTTAATGAAATATTTATAAAGCCTGGTCCTGCTACTGATACATCTGAGAATATTGGATTTTCTTTTAATTCTGCTACTATTTTTTCAGCAATAGCTCTTGGATTTTGTTTTTTTTCTTTTGCAAGCTCAAAAGCTGCATTACATTGAAATTCTGACAAATCTGGTCTGTCAGATAATTTTACAAGTTTTTTGTTTGGTTCAAATCCATTTTTAGTGAAACTTTGTCCTACAACTTCGTTTAAGTAATTAATTAATGACATAAAAAAACTCCTTTATTTAATAATTTTAGGTTTTATGGATTACCTACAACCATTGTATATCTTTACTTTTTTATATCTATATGAGATAATAAAATTACATCTTGTTTTTTTCATTAAAATTTTAAGGGGTTAGAGCAGGTAATAAGTAATTCTTATATACCTGCCCTATCTTTTTTTTACATAGATATCATGATGACTGCCACAAATATCATCACCGATACCAAGATTTTGGTCATCCATCTGTCCTTCTCCTTCAAAAAGATAAGTTCATATAGGGCATTAATCAGAACAGAAAGAGCAAGCAATGGTGCAACTACTATGATGCTTCCTAATTGATAGGCTTTGAGCATAGTGAATATTTGAATTCCCTGTGCTATCGCAGCAATAATAATTGCTTTCTTGTTACCATTTACTATTTCGCCTTTCAAAGCTCCGAGATTTACATTCTTGTCGCCAATACAAATGATGATAGATGGCATTATCAAAGACAATGCTGCATAAATCGCCAAATTGTAGTGACTGCTAATGTCAATATCCAAAGACAATGCAATAGACATAGAAACATTTGCAATTACGCCAAGAATAATGTAGAAAATTTTTTTCTTCCGAGCACCTTTATCAGTTTGTTTCTGATACAATATCAATACATTTCCTGTAATAATGATTACAGCTGCAATGATATTTCTAAGAGAGAACGGCTCTCCAAAAATAACCAAACCGATAATAATTACAAACACCGAAGAAAGCTGTTTTATAACAGAAATCTGCGATGTAGGAAGATGCTTGTACAGCGTAGTCATAATGCGATCATTAATCGCATAAAAAATACATGCTGTTGCAAACAGTGCCCAAATCTTCCAGTCGGTTGCGACTCTTAATTCCTCAAAAGGAATAAAAATGAGTACGGTAATACCTGCGAGTGCCTGATAGAGAGCTGTAAGAGCCCCATCATTTTTAGAACTCTTCGTAGCTCTGTCCATAGATTGCCAAACGACAACCGTTGCGATGATGCTGAGAATAACAGTAATAGCTAACATCTTCATTTCATCCTTTCTGAAATTTTTTGTGGATTTGTTCTAATCTATGTAAACTAATAGAATATATTTCTGAATTCTCAGTTAATATACCTATTAGGTAATAAGGGTTTACAATAGTAATTATACAACAATTTCCACATTATGTCAATGTCTTTTCCACATTGTTTCGTTTTTTTTCCACTTTTTTTTATAAAAACAACCTTTTCAGATTGTTTTTATTAGCTTTTTTAGCTCATTTATTCTTTTTCTTACTTGTAAAGGTGCTGGTCCTCCTTCAATATTTCTATCTATAACGCATTTTTTTAAATTGATTTTTTCATAAATATCAATTTCAAAATTTTCATTATATGCTTTATATTCATCTATTGTTATTTCTTCTAACGTTTTATTCCTTTCTATACAATAAGAAACAATTTCTCCTATTATTTTATAAGCTTGACGAAATGGGAGTCCTTTTTTTACTAAATAGTCTGCACAATCGGTTGCATTTATAAATCCTCTAGCAGCTGCTTTTTCCATATTATCTTTTAAAACCTTACACGTATCAATCATTGGAATTAATGTTTTTATACAAACTTTCACAGTATCAATACTATCAAAAATAGCTTCTTTATCTTCTTGCATATCTTTATTGTATGCAAGAGGTATTGCTTTCATCATTGTTAATAGTGTCATTAAATTTCCATATGTTCTTCCTGTTTTTCCTCTTATTAATTCAGTTATATCAGGATTTTTCTTTTGAGGCATTATTGAAGATCCTGTTGAAAATGAATCATCTAGTTCTATAAATTTGAATTCCCATGAACACCACATAATAATTTCTTCACTAAATCTTGATAAATGCATCATAATTATGGAAATATTGCAAGCTAATTCTATTACAAAATCTCGATCTGATACTCCATCTAAACTATTTCTTGTAATTCCTTCAAATTCTAATAATTCTTTTACAAATTGTCTATCAATATTATATGTTGTACCAGCTAAAGCACAATTACCCAATGGCAACACATTTGTTCTTTTATATGTTTCTTTTAATCTCTCAATATCCCTTATTATCATTTCTACATATGCCATTAAATGATGTGCAAAAGTAATCGGTTGAGCTCTTTGTAAATGTGTATATCCTGGCATAACAGTTTCTATATTTTCTTCTGCCTTATCTATTAGTGCAATTATTAATTCTTTCAACATATTTATAATATTTATAATCTCTTCTTTTAAATACATTCTGATATCTAATGCTACTTGATCGTTTCTACTTCTTGCAGTATGTAATCTTTTACCCGTATTTCCAATTCTTTTAGTAAGTTCACTTTCAACAAACATATGAATATCTTCTGCATTTTCATCAATTATTAATCTACCTTCTTCTATTTCTTTCAAAATTCTTTTTAGTTCTATTATAATTTTAGCTGCTTCACTTTCTTCAATAATATTTTGTTTTGATAGCATTTTTGCATGAGCAATACTGCCTTCTATGTCTTGCTTATACATTCTACTATCAAAACTTATTGAAGAATTAAAATCATTAACCTTTGAGTCTAACTTCTTCTTAAATCTTCCTTCCCATAATGGCATATTACAAACTCCTCTATTTGTCATTTTTCATCATTTTTTTTGCTCTTACTTTAGTTGGTAATCCATATAAATTTATAAATCCTTTTGAGTCTTCTTGATTATAGTTATTATCTTCTCCAAATGAAGCTGTTTCTTCAGAATATAATGAATATGGACTTGTCATTCCAGCATTTATAATATTCCCTTTATATAATTTTAAATTAACAGTACCTGTAACAGTTTCCTGTGTTTTATCAATAAAAGCAGACAATGCTTCTCTTAATGGCGTAAACCATCCTGCATTATAAAGTAATTCTCCAAATTTATTTGCAATACCTTGTTTATAGTGTGCTGTTTCTTTATCAATGCATATTGTTTCTAAAAATTCATGTGCTTTATAAATAATTGTACCACCTGGTGTTTCATAAACTCCTCTTGACTTCATCCCAACAAGTCTATTCTCTACCATGTCAACGATTCCAATTCCGTTTTTTCCACCTATTTCGTTCAATTTTATTATAATATCCAATACACTCATTTTTTTACCATCTAATGCAACAGGTACCCCTTTTTCAAAAGAAACACTAATTAAGGTTTCTTTATCTGGAGCTTGTTGTGGTGTAACTCCCATTTCAAGAATTTTGTCATAGTCTGGTTCATTTGCTGGATTTTCTAAATCCAACCCTTCATGTGATAAATGCCACAAATTTTTATCTTTTGAATAATTAGTTTCTCTATTTATTTTTAAAGGAATATTATGTTTTTCAGCATATTCTATCTCTTGTTCTCTGCTTTTCAATTCCCATGTTCTCCAAGGAGCAATTATTGGCATATCTGGTGCAAATGCTTTTATTCCTAGTTCAAATCTTACTTGATCATTTCCTTTCCCTGTACATCCATGGCATATTGCATCTGCATCTTCTTTCTTAGCTATTTCGACTAATTTTTGAGCTATAAGTGGTCTTGAGAAAGGTGTTCCTAACAAATAAACATTTTCATAAGTTGCTCCAGCCTTAATTGTAGGAACTATATAATCATTTACTATTTCTTCCTTTAAATTTAATATATATACCTTTGATGCACCTGTTTTTTTCGCTTTTTCTTCTAATCCTTCTAATTCAGATTCTCCTTGTCCTACATCACCTGCAACTGCAATGACTTCACAACCTTTATAATTTTCTTTAAGCCAAGTAATCATTATTGAAGTATCTAATCCTCCTGAATAGGCTAATATAATTTTTTTATAATTCATTTTTTTCCTCCTAAATATTCAATACTTTATTTAAAAAATTTTTTAATCTAATAGATTTTGGATTGTCAAATATTTTTATTGGTGTTCCTTCTTCAATTATTTTTCCTTCATCCATAAAAATAACTCTGTTTCCCACTTCTTTAGCAAAACCCATCTCATGTGTTACTATAACCATTGTCATTCCTTCTTTTGCTAAATTCTTCATTAATTCTAAAACTTCTCCTACCATTTCTGGATCTAATGCACTTGTTGGTTCATCAAATAACATAACTTTTGGATCCATTGCTAATGCTCTTACTATTGCAACCCTCTGTTTCTCTCCTCCACTCAATTGGTTTGGATATTTGTCTGCTTTCTTTAATAAATTTATTTTTCTTAAAAGTCTTTCAGCTTGTTTATCAGCTTCTTCTTTTGTTTTTATTCCTAAGTTAACTGGTGCTACTGTTATATTTTCTTTCACCGTTAAATTTGGAAATAAATTAAAATGCTGAAATACCATTCCTATTTGTTGTCTAAATTTATCAATATCTATCTTATTTGTTATTTCTTCATTTTCAAAAAATACCTTTCCCTTATCTGGTATTTCTAAAAGATTTAAACATCTTAATAACGTTGATTTTCCTGAACCAGATGGTCCAATAATTACTACTTTTTCTCCTTGTTCTACCTTAAAGCTGACACCTTTCAATATTTCATTATTATCAAAACTTTTATAAATTTGTTTAGTTTCTATCATTCTTAGCTAATTTCCTTTCAAATATTTTAAGAATTTTTGACATTCCTAACACTAAAATTAAATATATCGTTGCTGCAATTATTAAAGGAAAAAAATAATCATAAGTTCTTGAAGCAATAATATCTGACGCTTTTGTTAAATCTCTTATTCCAATATAACCTGCAACTGATGTTTCTTTTATTAATGTTACAAATTCATTTCCTATCGCTGGTAAAATATTTTTTATTGCTTGTGGTAAAATAATTAATTTCATTGTTTTTAAATAATTTAAACCTAAAGAACGCCCAGCTTCCATTTGTCCTTTATCTATTGACTCGAGTCCTGCTCTAATTATTTCTGAAACATAAGCTCCTGAATTTATTCCAAATGTTAAAGAACCAACAAATATTAAATTTATATTCCTTGCATTTCTAAATACAACATAATACATTATCATTAATTGCAATAATACTGGTGTTCCTCTAATAATTACTACATAAAGTTTTGATAATTTTGCTAAAATTTTTAATTTTCTACTTTCTTTATTATAAGCAATAATCATAGCAACAATAGTTCCTATGATTACGCCTAATAATACTGAGAAAAAGCTTATTAACAACGTATTTTTTATTCCTGTTAGTATAAATTTGTATCTATCATATTGAATTAATGATTTATCTAAATCATTAATAATTTCTAAAAAGATTTCTTTCATTATAATAAATTACTCTCCTAAATATTTTATAGTAAATTCTTCGATTTTCCCTTCATCCATAAGTTCTTGAAGGACTTCATTTATTGTATTCAATAACTCTGTATTTCCTTTTTTTACTGCAATTCCATACTTATCTGTTAATAATTCTTCATCTGTAATTTTTAAACCTGAATTTTCCTTAATTATTTCAGTTGCTGGTAAAGAATCCATTACAATAGCATCAACTTTTCCTGCCATTAAATCTTCTACAGCTAATAAATATTTTTTATGTTGTACTAATTCTATGTCTGTTTCTTCACTTAATGTTAAGTCTGCAATTGTTCCTAATTGCACTGCCACTTTTTTGCCTTTTAAATCATCTGGTCCATTGATACTACTATCTTCTTTTACAACAATTACTTGTTTTGATGTTGCATATTCAATTGAAAAATCAACTTCTTCTAATCTTTCTGGTGTAATAGATAAACCAGCTGCTCCAAAATCTGCTTTTCCAGTTTTTATCTCATTTATTATCGAATCGAAATCTGTATCTTTAATTTCAAGAGTTTTCCCCATTTTCTCTGCAATTTTTTTTGCAATTTCTATATCTACGCCAACAACTTCTTCTCCTTCGTAAAACTCATATGGAGCAAATCCTGCTTCTGTAACCATTACTAATTTATCATTTTCTTTTGAACTATTTTTGTTAAATATTATAAGTGCAACTATAATTGCAACTACAATTATTAATACTATACTTAATAAAATTTTTTTATTTTTCATTTTAAACATTCCTTCCTTTTTACTATTTATTTTTAATTTACTTTTTTTATATAAATCCATCTTCGTTTAGACCAACCACTATAAAAAAACTTTTTGTAATTTGTATTTTCTTTCATTTTTACCTTCCTTTTCTTTTTTTGAGTATAAAAAATACAGCACCTCTATTAAATCCAGAGGTGCTGTTTTAGCACGGTACCACTCTAGTTGTCTATATCTTATATTATAGACCACTCTTCCCTGTAACGTAGGATATACGTATTGCCATACTCTTACTTATTTCATTTCAAGCAATCACTCCTGAGCTCTCTTCACAATATCATCCACTATCAAGCTCACACCGACCTTGACTCGCTTTAGTTTCATAATATAGTTACTCTCTCAATCAACGCTTTATTGTTGTGTATTTTTTCCACACCATATCGTTTTTTATGTCGACTTTGTGTATACACTTTGATATAATTATATGTATAAGAATTATTCTTATGTTAGTGTCCCTTTTAAAAATTTAAAAAAGGAGTTGTGATTATGAAGATTATTACTGCAAGAAAGAAAGATCCTGAAACCGAAAATCTTCAATGTCCTATTTGTGAATGTACTTTTTCTATACAAATTCCTGATTTGTATGATATAGAGTACACTTCCAAAGGTAAAATGGGCTATGTGAATTGTCCAGATTGTAAAGCTAAGCTCAAAGTATATGAAAACAAATGTGTCAATCCTTGCTTTAAGTTATGGTTTTCTGTTCCTGAACTAATTCCTAAGCACATTTTATAATTTCTACAAAGAGCAGTGTAACAAACTGTTCTTTGTTTTTTTGGTGAGCCAGAAGGGATTCGAACCCCCGACACCAGGCTTAGAAGGCCTGTGCTCTATCCAACTGAGCTACTGACCCATATATAATTGGTGAACCAGAGACGACTCGAACGTCCGACCCACGGCTTAGAAGGCCGTTGCTCTATCCAGCTGAGCTACTGGTCCATATCACTTTGGTGCATCCGAAGGGACTCGAACCCCCGATCTCGAAGTTCGTAGCCTCGCGCTTTATCCAGCTAAGCTACGGATGCATTAATTCTATCAAAAACACCTCTGGAATAAAATCCAGAGGTGCTATTGGCACGGTACCACTCTAGTTGCTTATACTTATAATATAAGCCACTCTTTCCTGTAACGTAGGATTATACGTATTGCTATACTCTTACTAACTTCATTTCCAGCAATCACTCCTGAGCTCTCTTCGCAATATCATCCACTGTCAAGCTCACACCAACCTTGACTCGCTTTAGCTTCATAATATAGTTACTCTCTCAATCAACGCTTTATTTTTAAATTATGCTATATATATTACCATTATTTTTTATAGTTGTCAATACTTTTTATGAAAAAATCGGTTTTTTTCCACATTTTTTTCGTTCATTTTTTCTTAGTTACTAATTTTGATTAATATTTGTGAAAATTCATTTGTAATTTCTATTTTATCATCAAACATAGCTATCTTTTTAATTTTATTTATAACATTTTCTTTTTCTATACTATTACATATTTTTATTGCTAAACTATTTTCTTCTTTTTCTATTAATATATTTATTTCTTCTTCGTTTTGATTAATTAATTCTTCAATTATATCTACTAATATGTATATAATGTTATTGGCTTTACATTTTATTATTTCATATTCATTATCGAAGTTTTGTTTGATATTAAGCTTTATTGATTTTACACCTAATTTTATTTCATATAGTGCATTTATTGTATTTTTTAGTTCTTTAATTGTAATATTTGAATCACTTATTTCTAATTTTTCAATTAGTCCTATTAACTGTTTAGATGCATTTTTTATATTTTGTACTGATTTTTCATAATTTTCTTGTTTCTCTTCTATCATATTTGTTTTTAAGTCTTCTAATATTGCAAGATTTCCACTCATTGCAAAAGTTCTTTCTTTTATTTCTCCCATTAAAAGATTTAAGAAGTTCCCTAGAAATTGATTTCTATATTCTTGAGCATCAAGCTGTTTCTCTTGTTGTTTTATTTTTTTCATTAATTCACTCATTTTTATTCCTGATGATATTTCTAAAAATATTTCATCTGGATCTTTGTTCTTATCTATGTACCCTTGTATATTTAAAGTTTTTAACATTTCTAATTCTGGTTTTTCTTCTGAAAATGCTGTTTGTAAAAATACTATTGTTTCTTCATTAAATTCTCTAAATTTTCTTAAAAATTCTTCTCCTGTCATTTGTGGCATATAATAATCTAATAAGATTATATCTACACTTTTAGTCTTTAAAAATTCCAAAGCTTCTTCTGGATTTGTAAAACAATTTATATCTAATCCTTTTGAACCTAATAATGTTTTTAATGCAAATCCATAATTTTCATCATCATCAATTAATAATACTTTAGTTTCTTTTAAATTTAATTCCATTTTTTATTCCTCCACTTTTTTCAATATTATATAAAAAATTGTTCCTTTATCTGTTTCTGTTTCAAAATATATTTTCCCTTTAAATTCATCTTCAATAATTGGTTTTGCTAAATATAATCCTAACCCAGTTCCTTGCATACCTCTTGTTGTTAAAATTTTTGTAAAAAGTTTTTCTCTAATATTTTCTGGAATACCACCTGCCTTATCTATGACTTTAATTATTATATTTTCATTATTAGCTTCAATATCTACTTTTACATTTCCACTAATATTCTTATCTTTGTATGCTAGTATGCTATTCATAATAATATTACTAATCACTTGATTAAGCTTGTTTTTTTCTCCATAAACCATATAATTGTTATTATAATTAATTTCTAATTGGCAATGATATTTAATTAACTGATTTTTTATTACAATTTCAATATTTTCTAATACTTCATTAATACTAAATACTTCTTTTTTTGTTTCTCCTAAATTTCTAAATTGATCTCTTATACTACTTACTATTGTTAATATTCTTTTTGTACATTCTTGCATATTATCAAGAATTTTCTTTTTTTCTTCTTTATCTTCAATATCATATAAACATTTTATTGACATATTTATTGCTGAAGCGGGATTATTTATATCATGTGCTATTCCTCCTGCCATTTCTCCCAATATTGAAAGTTTTCCTTGTCTTACTATTACTTCTTGCTTTTCGTTAATTTCTTCTATATTTTTTTGTGTTAATTCTTGTATCTGATTAAATACCTCTGTTAGTTCTCCGTGTTTCATCATTTGCTGTTGGAATTAATTTATGTTTTAAGTCTTTTTTATTTATAATTGTTCTTAATCCTTTTGTTATTAGTTCAATATCTTTTGACAAACTCGTTGCAATATATATTAATGTTATAAAAATCAAAAATAATAAAATTATAAATGATATACTCAAAGCTATAAAAAATCCTGAAGAACTTGTTTCATACATCACTCCTGCTAAATACGTACTTCCAGTAGCATCACTTCTTTTTACATATGTTCCTTCTCTATCTATACAATAATAATCATAAGTTCTATTTATATCTTGATTTTTCAAACTATATTTAACAAAAAAATCTGATAATTTTGAATTATTAAGTGTTATATATGTTCCATCTTCTTTAATTATAAATTTTACTAATTTTTCATCATTTTTATTAAATTCATCTAATTTGTATATTATTTCTTGAAGACTGTATGTATTTTTTTCACTAAACATATTTTTTAGTTGTTCATTGTAAACTTTATAATATATTTCTCCTGTATTTTTTGAATTCATTGTATATGCAAGTAGTGATGTAAATACAAGTGCAACTATAATTAAAGGCATTAACTCTAGTAATATTTTTGTTTTTATTTTTAATTTAGGTTTGAATTTCTTTATTTTATTACTACTTTCTGAATTATTTTCATATATATCTATAATTATTTTTTTAAACTCACTCTGTGAAAATACATATGTTATTGTTGCTGAAAGGCTTAAAAATAATATAAAAACAATTGAAATTTTAAATACAACAATTATCTCTGCTCCTATACCAGCAAGAATAATAGGTGTTATTATTAATGGTATTAGGATTTGTGCAACATAAAGTTTTATTGGAGTTGCAACACATGATTTTGTTATTTTGTCAATTAGTGTTTGTTTGTTTTCTGTTTCATTTTTTATTCGCTTTGTTAATGTATTTATAGCATATACATTTTTTAGTAACAATATTATACTTACGATTGTACATATAAAACTAATAAGTATAAATTGTCCGTGTATATGGTAATCCATCAATTTCTCTTTGTAAATCATTATCAGTTGAATTTGGTGGGTAATTTAGTATTAATGGTAGCAATATATATAATAATAGAATTATACATATAGGTATCATTAAATATAAAGCAATTATTTTATTTGCACTTTTATTATTCCTCATTTTATCCCCTTTATTTTAAATATTTACTAACATATTTCTTAATATAACTGTTTTCGGTTTTACACCAGTGCAAATTTAATTTGTTCAAATAATTTTGTGTAAAATCTGAATTTATATTGATGTTTTTATTTAATACAGCTTTACCAGTAACATCATTTATTATTCCCATTAATTCTTTACTATTTTTTATTGTTTTTATAAATTCTTCTTGTGTTATAATTTCAATATCTTTTATATTTAATGCCTTAATAATATCTCCTAAGGTAATTTTATTTGAATTTTCAATATGAAATACTTTGCCATAACTACTCTGATATTGTAATATGGTGGTTATAAAATTACTACATATGTCTACTGGGCTCATATCAAATTTATACTTTAGCATTTCTTCTGTTACTTTTCCTATTTTTATAAAACTCAAAATTCTATTTAGAAAAGCATTTTGATAATCGTTCTCTTGAAATTTACCATCTGAATATCTGGATGTAATATTGCCTAATCTAAATATTGTAACTTCTAATCCTTTTGACATCTCTTTTAACAATGCATACTCTGCTTCAAATTTTGTTTTAACATATATATTTTTCTTATATGGTTGTCCTATATATAAAGTATGTTCATTAAATTCTTTAAGTATTTTTTTATTTGAAACAAAATCTGCTGAAACTGAAATAGTTGAAATATGATTCATCTTTACATTAAACTTCCTACAAAATTCTGCGATATTTTTCGTTCCATTAACATTTATTAATTCAAATATTTCTTCTTTTCCATAATGATTTACTATTGCTGCTGAATGTATTGCTAAATCAATTTTATAACCTAATTTTTTATATTCTTCTTCATTCATTCCTAATAGATTATTTGATATGTCGCCATTTACTACAATTATTCTTTTGTCTATTTCTTCTAAAAGTTCTTTATTAAAATAAAATTCAATTTTTTTCTTTAATCTTTCTTTTCCATTAATACCATCTTTATCTCTTATTAAGCAATAAACATTTGCTTTTGTATTTTTAATTAATTCATTTAATATATGTATTCCTAAAAATCCAGTTGCTCCTGTTAAAAGTACATTATTAAATTCAATTTTTTCACTTGGTTCTTTGTCGTTGAACTCATAATATATATCCTCTTTCAAATTATCAATTTCAACATTCTCAGTATATAAAGTATCATTAATTTTTCTAATTGTTTTTTGCTCATAAAATTTTTGAATATTAACCTCGTAATTCTTATCTAGTAGCTCTGCTGTTATTCTCATTAAAGTTAACGAATCAGCACCTAAATTTAAAATGTCATCATCTATTCCCACATCACTTATATTCATTTCTTTTTCTATAATTATTTTTAATGTTTTTTCGAAATCATTTCTAGGTTCTGCGTATTTGTTCTCTCTTTCTATTGTATATTTAACATTACTTAATGCTTTTCTATCTGCTTTTCCATTACTATTTATCGGTATATCTCCTAGTTTAACAAAATAATTCGGTATCATATATGTTGGAACTAAATCCTTCATATATTCTTTCAATTCATCAATTCTAACATCTTTATTACATACAATATATGCGACTAAATGTGAATCCTTATCAGAATCTTTTTTAGCAAGCACAACACACTTTGATATACTAGGATGTCTTAATAGCTTTGTTTCAATTTCTCCTAATTCAACTCTAAACCCTCTAATTTTTACTTGGTTGTCTATTCTTCCTTTATAGTATAAATTTCCATCTTCTTTTAAAATTGCACTATCTGCTGAGCAATATAATTTTTCATTTCTATTAAATGGATTTTGAATAAACTTTTCATTATTTAATTCTGGTCTATTCAAATATCCTCTGCAAACTCCATCACCTGAAACACAAATTTCTCCTTCTGCTCCAATTGGTAATAATCTATGTTTTTTATCTAATATGTATGTTTTTAATGTTGGAATAGGAACTCCTATATTTGATTTGCTAGATAATAAATCTTCTTTACTTAATTCTTTAAAAGTAACGTGAACTGTTGTTTCTGTAATACCATACATATTAATTAATTTGGTAAATGGATATTTATCTTTCCAACTTTTTATTAAATTTGGCTTTAAAGCTTCTCCTCCAAAAATTATATATCTAACCTTTAATTTATTATCTTCATTTTTCATTTCTTGTTCTAATAAATTATAGAAAAATGTTGGAGTTTGATTTAATACAGTAACTTGTTCATTTCTTAATAATTCAAGAAATTGTTTTGGACTTTTGGCTGTATCTTCTGGTACTAAAACTAATCTTCCTCCATATAATAAAGCTCCATACATTTCCCACACTGAAAAGTCAAAAGCAACAGAATGAAACATTGTCCATACATCATTTTCATTAAAATCAAATAAGAATTTATCATTTTTCATAAGTCTTATTACATTTCTATGTGTTAGCATAGCACCTTTAGGAACTCCTGTTGAACCAGATGTATAAATTATATAAAGCAAATCATCTATATTATTTTTTATTGTTAAATTTTTATCATCTTGATCATAAATATTACTATCATCTAAATTTATAGTTTCTATTTCTAGTTCCAAATCATTTGATTTATTATTTGTTAATAATAATTTTGCTTTACTATCTTTAAGCATAAAAGAAACTCTTTCTTCTGGATATGACAAATTTATTGGCAAATAGCAACCTCCAGCTTTAATAATTGCCAAAATCCCAACTATCATTTCTATGCTTTTGTTAATTCTTATTCCAACAGGAATATCTGTTGAAACACCTTTTTTTACTAAATAATTTGCTAATTTATTAGCTCTACTATTTAGCTCTTTATATGTTATTTCTTCATTATTTATACTAACTGCTATTCTATTAGGTGTTTTTTCTACTTGTTCTTCAAATATATTATAAACTGTTTTATCCTTTGGATATTTTGCATCTGTTTTGTTTATTTCCTCTATTACTTCTTTTTCTTTTGCTGTAACAATATCTATATCATCTAACAAAATGTCATCATTATTTATAACTTGATCAATTATATAAATAATTCTTTTGTGTAAATTTACAATTTCATTTTCTGTCATTTTTTCAGTTTGATAATCATAATAAATATTCATTCTATTTGTTGAATCAATATCTGATATATGTATATTTAATGTTTCTGATATATTACCATTAAAGTCCCATTTCGCAGAATAAGGTATTTCAGAATTATTTGCATTAGTTTTAGCATTTTGATAAGAAATTATTATGTCATACAATCCTCTACTGACATTGAATTTTTCTCTTATATAACTTAACAATTCAATATATGGATATCTTTGATGCCTTAATGTTGTTAATACTTCTTGCCCTGTTTGCTTAAAAAGTTCTTTTATATTACTATTTTCTAATAGTTCAATAGTTATTGGTATAGTATTTATATACATACCTAATGCTGATTTTTCTTTAATATTTTTTCTATTTAGTATAGGTGTTCCTAATGTTATTTTATCTAATCCTAAAATTCTTGAAAAATAAATAGAATATATAGAAAGCAAAAAAGTGAAAACTGAAATATGATTTTTTAAGCAATATTCTGATATTTTATTACTTTCTTTTTCAGATATCTTATATTCTATTCTGTTTGCATTGCTGTTTATTTTATCTATCTTTTCTTTATTTAGTGTTGCAAGTTCTGGTAAAATAGTATATTTTTCCTGCCAATATTCCTTATCTTTTTTAAATTTATCGCTTTCTAAATATTTTTGTTCTTCTTGTATATAATCAATATATGAGTAATTATTATTTTCTATTTTTTTTTCATCCAATACATTTATGTAATTTTCAATTAACTGCTTACAAATTAATGTACTAGACCAAGCATCCGAAATAAGATGGCTGTGTACTATATTACACCCACCTTTTCCATTTGGAAATTTAAACATCGTAAATCTAAATAAATTTTTTTCTCCACAAATAAATGGTTTTCTTACTAGTTTATTAATTAAAATGTCCAATTCCCTATTATTTTTAACTTCTACTATTTCTACATTATATTCCTCATATTTCATAAATTTTTGTTTAGGTTCATTATTAACTAACTCTATAACAGTTCTTAATGCATCATTATTTTTTATTACTAAATTTACTGCTTTAGATAATGCTTCAAAATTCACTTTTTTATCTATTTTAACTGTCCCTGAAATATTAGAAATAGATGTTCCTTTAAAAAATTGTTCACTATAGTAAATTGACTTTTGTGGATTTGTTAAATCATACATTTTCATATTATTTTACCTACTTTTTACTATTTAATTAAATTTATTCATTTTCAATAGTAACATATTGGTATTGCATTTTTTGTCGAAACTTGTCTTGTTTTATAAATTAATCCAAATCATTATAAATTTTTTCCATATTTTTCTGACAAAATAATAACATAACAAAGAATATTTTTTAAGCTTTTTTCCACAATATGTCGTGTGACACTTCATTCAGTTTCTTTCCACATTTTGATATTCTTATAAAAGGAGGTTTACTATGAAAAATTCTAATATTGCTCTTGGAGAAGTTTGGAAAAAAATCAGAACATCAAAAGGATTAACTCAAGAATATGTTGCTGAACAATTAGATCTAAATACAAGATATATTTCAGATTTAGAAAGAGATAAGACTGTTGGTAGTCTTTCCACTTTAATAAAACTTTGTAACGTATATGAAGTAACTCCCACATTCGTTCTTCAAGAATATCTAAAAATAAGCAATGACTTAAAAATAGATTCAAATTTAATAGGATATTATTCTTTAGATAATAATCAAAAAGAAATTATAATCAAATTAATTGAATTCATGAATAATAAAAAATAGCACAATTTAAAGTGCTATTTTTTATTACTTATTTTTTCAAATCCATATAGTAATAATACATATCTATGCAATGCAAATCTTCATCCCAGACTTCTTCTGTATAGTTATCTACAAAGAAATTGTACTCTGTTTTATAATATTTATCAAATCCACATTTTACATAGAATGGTATGTTGTTTTGTGTTGTTCCAACAATCATTTTTTTATATTTATTTGCATATATTGGCATTGTATATTGTATTAATTTTTTTCCATAACCTTTTCCTCTAGCTTTTTCCATTGTTGCAATATTTTTTAATTCACATATATCCTTATCTACTTTTGTAATTATAATTTCTGCTAATATTTCATCTTGCTCAAATAGACCATACATATCTGCTTCTTTAATATATTTTTCTACCACTTCTTTATCTGGGTCTGCCTCTAATATTAAATCCATATATTTTTCTTTTTCATAAATCTGTTTTATTTCTATCATTTTTATTTTCCTTTATTTTAAAATTGTTTCTGCACAATCCTATTTTTCTTTTAATCATCTCTTACACTTTTAATATTTTGTAATTCAAA